>NZ_JBFPJR010000029.1:0-52168 GCF_040838215.1 Nocardioides eburneus
GAGCAGAAGGAGCATCCATCGTGGCAGCGATCGAAGCCGTCGGAGCACGCGAGATCCTCGACTCGCGCGGCAACCCCACAGTCGAGGTGGAGGTCGTCCTGGAGGACGGCAGCTACGCGCGTGCGGCGGTGCCCAGCGGCGCGTCCACCGGCGCCTTCGAGGCCGTCGAGCTGCGTGACGGCGGCGACCGCTACGGCGGCAAGGGCGTGGAGAACGCCGTCGCGGCGGTCGAGGAGTCCCTGGCTCCGGCGATCGAGGGGCTCGACGCCGACGACCAGCGCCTCGTCGACCAGGCGCTGCTCGAGGCCGACGGCACGCCCAACAAGGCCCAGCTCGGCGCCAACGGCATCCTCGGCGTCTCGCTCGCGGTCGCGAAGGCTGCCGCGCTGAGCGCGGGCCTCCCGCTCTACCGCTACGTCGGCGGGCCCAACGCCCACCTGCTGCCGGTGCCGATGATGAACATCCTCAACGGCGGCGCCCACGCCGACACCAACGTCGACATCCAGGAGTTCATGATCGCGCCGATCGGCGCGCCGACCTTCAAAGATGCGCTCCGCTCCGGCGCCGAGGTCTACCACGCGCTCAAGTCGGTGCTGAAGGCGCGCGGTCTCGCGACCGGCGTCGGCGACGAGGGCGGCTTCGCGCCCGACCTGCCCTCCAACCGGGCCGCGCTCGACCTCATCGGCGAGGCCGTCGGCAAGGCGGGCTACGAGCTCGGCAAGGACGTCGCGCTCGCGCTCGACGTCGCTGCCTCGGAGTTCTACGCGGACGGCTCCTACACCTTCGAGGGGGCCGCGAAGAGCGCCGCCGAGATGACCGCCTACTACGCCGAGCTCGTGTCGGCCTACCCCATCGTCTCGATCGAGGATCCGCTCAACGAGGACGACTGGGACGGCTGGAAGACCATCACCGACGAGCTCGGCTCGAAGATCCAGCTCGTCGGCGACGACCTCTTCGTGACCAACGTCGAGCGCCTCGCGAAGGGCATCGCCGGCGGCCAGGCCAACGCGCTGCTGGTGAAGGTCAACCAGATCGGCTCGCTGACCGAGACCCTCGACTCCGTCGAGCTGGCTCACCGCAACGGCTACCGCTGCATGATGAGCCACCGCTCGGGCGAGACCGAGGACACGACCATCGCGGACCTTGCCGTCGCCACCAACTGCGGCCAGATCAAGACCGGCGCCCCGGCCCGGTCGGAGCGGGTCGCGAAGTACAACCAGCTCCTCCGCATCGAGGACGAGCTCGCCGAGGCCGCGCGCTACGCCGGCGCCGGCGCGTTCCCGCGCTTCTCCTGAGCCCCGCTCGGGGCCGCCGGCCCAGACCGATGGCCCAGACCGCCGGCCCAGGCTGACGGCCCCGAGCTTGTCGAGGCGCGCGCGTTTCACTGCCCGGAATCGGGCTCGGTCTCGGCGAGAATCGACGCGTGGCTGATCAGCGTCGCTCCTTCCCGCGCGGCCCGCGCGGGCCCCGCGGCCCCATGCGACCGAAGCGGCCGGTCGCGCGGGCCGACACCGGCGAGCGCGCGGCCGTCGGCGCGCGACGCCCCGGCCTACGCCAGCGCCCCACCGGCCGTGCCGCGATCCTCGTCGTCGTCCTCGCCGTGCTGGTCGTCTCCTACGCCTCGTCGCTGAAGGCCTACCTCCAGCAGCGCCACGACATGGAGACGCTGCAGACCGAGATCGCTCAGCGGCAGAGCAGCATCGACGACCTGCAGGAGCAGAAGAAGCGCTGGCAGGACCCGGCCTACGTCGAACAGCAGGCTCGAGCCCGGTTCGGCTACGTCATGCCCGGCCAGATCGCGTACGTCGCCCTCGACTCCGACGGCCATCGGATCCAGCCGGAGTCGGAGCTCGGCGAGCCCTCCGCGGTGGGCGCCTCGAAGAAGCCGACCGCGTGGTGGGACGATGCGTGGGGTTCGGTGGAGCTGGCCGGCAAGCCGCCCGCGCAGGACACGTCCGGTCCGGCGACCTCCATCGACGGCAGCAAGCAGCACAGCGACTAGAAGGAGTCACACGTGATCGACCCCGCTGACGAGGCGGCGATCGCGGCTCAGCTCGGACGGGCCCCGCGTGGCATCGCGGAGGTCGGCCACCGCTGTCCGTGCTCCCTGCCCGACGTGGTGACGACCGAGCCGCGGCTCCCCGACGGCACGCCGTTCCCGACGACGTACTACCTGACCTGCCCGCGGGCGGCCTCGCGCATCGGCACCCTCGAGGGCAGCGGGCTGATGAAGGAGATGCAGGACCGGCTGGGGGAGGACCCCGAGCTGGCGGGCGCCTATCGGCACGCCCACGAGGCCTATCTGCAGGCACGCGACGCCCTGGCCGCGAAGATCGGGCAGAGCGTGCCCGAGATCGACGGGGTCTCGGCGGGCGGCATGCCCGACCGGGTGAAGTGCCTCCACGTCCTCGCCGGCCAGGCGCTCGCGCAGGGGCGGGGCGTCAACCCGCTCGGCGACGAGGTGCTCGACCGGCTCGGCGCCTGGTGGGAGTCGGGTCCCTGCGTCGACCTCGAGCTCGAGGACGAGGAGCAGTGACCCTGTCATGACCACCCGCCGCGTCGCCGCCATCGACTGCGGCACCAACACGATCAAGCTCCTGATCGGCGCGCGGTCCGAGGACGGCCTCGACGTCGACGTCCGCGAGATGCGGATGGTGCGGCTCGGCCAGGGCGTCGACCGCACCGGCGTCCTCGCCGACGAGGCTCTGGCGCGCACCTTCGCCGCGATCGATGAGTACGCCGCGCTGATCCGCGACCACGGCGTCGAGCGCACCCGCTTCGTGGCCACCTCCGCGACGCGTGACGCCGCCAACGCCGACGTCTTCGTCGCCGGCGTCCGGGAGCGACTCGGGCTCGAGCCGGAGGTCGTCGCGGGGGAGGAGGAGGCGGCGCTGGCGTACGCCGGCGCCGTCCGTCACCTGCGCCATGAGCCCCGGCTGCCGGTTCTCGTGGTCGACATCGGCGGCGGATCCACCGAGCTCATCGACGGCCACACCCTGACCGGCGACCCGGCCGCCGCCCACTCGATGGACATCGGCTCGGTCCGGCTCCACGAGCGCCATCTGCGCTCCGACCCGCCCACGACGGCCGAGATCGACGCCTGTGTCCGTGACATCGAGGAGCACCTCGACGAGTCGCCGGTGACGGTGGAGCAGGCCGCGACGGTGGTCGGCGTTGCCGGCACCGTGACGCAGCTGGCCGTCGGGGTGCTCGGGCTGGCGGCGTACGACCGCGAGGCCGTCGACCAGGCCGAGCTGGCCGTCGGTGACGTCCACGCGCTCGTGGACCGGCTGCTGCGCCTCAGTGTCGCCGAGCGGCGGGCGCTGCCGTGGATGCACCCCGGCCGGGCCGACGTGATCGGAGCCGGTGGGCTCATCCTGTCAAGGGTCCTGCGGCGCGCTCGCGTCGAGCGGCTCGTCGTCTCCGAGTCCGACATCCTGGACGGCATCGCCTGGTCGATCGCGGAGTGAGCCCGCTGCGGCCGGCCACGGGCCGACCCGGCAGAATCACCGCGTGACGACTCACGCCATCACCGTCCTGGGCCACGACCGGCCCGGCATCATCGCCGAGACCACCCGACGCCTCGCCGACCTGGGGCTCAACCTCGAGGACTCCTCGATGACCCGGCTGCGCGGCCACTTCGCGATGACACTGGTCTGCGCCGGCGACGCGACCGACGCCGAGATCGGCGAGCGGCTCGCCCCGCTCGCCGAGGACGGGACGCTCACCGTCACCGTGTTCGCACTGCCTGAGGACGAGCCCGCCGAGGAGCCGGGGACGCCGTACGTCGTCACCGTCCACGGCGGCGACCGTCCGGGGATCGTCTCGTCGGTGACGACCGAGATCGCCGCGGTCGGCGGCAACATCACCGACCTCACGACCCGCCTGACCGGAGAGCTGTACGTCGTGGTCGCGGAGCTCGAGCTGCCGGCGGGTGTCGACGCGGGGGCGCTCGACGCGGCGATCCGGCGCGTGGCCGGCGAGCTCGGCGTCGAGGCGACCCTGCGGCCGGTCGAGGCCGACGAGCTGTGACCGGTCCCGTGAGCGAGCCGGTGGGTGAGGCCGCGGCCGATCCGGTGACCGCGGCCGGCAGTGCCCGCCTCGCGGCCTGGACCGAGGTGGAGCTGGGCGTCGCGGGGCGGGTGCTGGACGTCGTACGCGCCCCGGCGGGTGTGCTCGCCGCCGCCGGGGAGGACGTGGACCCCGCCGCGCCGGAGTCCGTGCAGTTGGCGGCCGACCTGGTCGCCACGATGCGGGTCTCGCCGGGCTGCGTCGGACTGGCCGCCAACCAGGTCGGCGTCGGGGTCCGGATGTTCTGTGTCGACGTCTCGCAGCATCCCAAGACGCGCACCCACCACGGCACCTTCGTGCTCTGCAACGCCGAGGTCGTCGCGGCCAGCCGCAAGGAGCGAGCGCGGGAGGGCTGCATGAGCGTCCCTGACCTCACCGGCGACGTGAAGCGTGCCGGCCGGCTCACCGTCCGGGGCCTGCTGCCGGGGACCGGCGAGGAGGTGACCGTCGCGACGGACGCGTTCGAGGCCCGCTGCCTGCAGCACGAGATCGACCACACCGACGGCCTGCTCTTCCTCGACAGGGTCGCCGGCGCCCACGCGATCCACGCACGGCAGACCTACCTCTGACCCGTCGCCGGCCTGTCTGCCCGACGTCGCGTCGGGTCGGTAGCGTCGGCCTCGCGCCCCGGTATCCCAATCGGCAGAGGAAGCTGCCTTAAAAGCAGCCGAGTGTGGGTTCGAGTCCCACCCGGGGCACCCTCGGGAACGTCTGACGATCGCGCATCGTTGATGCGAATAGCTGACGGACACGAGATGCCTACACTGGCGTCTCTGGCGCGCCGCCAGATCGACGGCCACCAACCCCGGCCTCCAAGGAGGAGACCAACCATGCAGAGCAACAACCCGGTGTTCCGCAACAACGAGGGCTTCAGCAAGGCGTCCTACAACGCCTACGGCAACCCGACGTACGCCGGCAACGGTGCTGCCTACGCCGGCTACGGCCAGGCGCCGGCCTCCGACCCGAGCACCTGGTCCGTCGGTGGGCCGACCGCCCCGGGCTACGCGCCCGCCGAGCCGAGCGCCCCTATGACGATCGACTCGGTCGTGCAGAAGGGCTTCATCACCATCGGCGTGGTGCTCGTCGCGGCCCTCGCCACCTGGCTGCTGACCCCCGACATCCGTGACGGCGTCGACATCGCCCCGCTCTCGGCCGCGCTGGTCGTCGGCGGCGGCGCGGCCTTCGCTCTGTCGCTGGTCAACTCGTTCAAGCGGGTGGTGAGCCCGGCGCTGGTCCTGCTCTTCGCGGTGGCCGAGGGCGTCTCGCTCGGCGCCTTCAGCAAGCTGATCGACGCCTACGCCGGCGGTGGCATCGTCGTCCAGGCCGTGCTCGGCACGTTCGCCGCCTTCGCCGGCACGCTCGCGGCCTACAAGTTCCTCGACATTCGGGTCGGCAACAAGTTCCGCACGTTCGTCGTCGCCGCGATGTTCGGCATGGTCGGGCTCAGCCTGGTCGAGCTCGTCCTCGGGCTGTTCGGTGCCAGCTTCGGACTGTTCGGTCTCGGCGGGATCGGCATCATCACCGCCATCGCCGGCCTCGTGCTCGGCGTCTTCATGCTCATCCTCGACTTCGACATGATCGAGAACGGCATCGCCAACCGGCTGCCCGAGCGGGAGTCGTGGCGCGCGGTGTTCGCCCTCACCGTCAGCCTGGTCTGGATCTACACCAACCTGCTGCGGCTGCTCGCGATCCTCAACGACAACTGACCGGCGTCGCCCCGGCCGGCCCTGCGGCCGGCCCTGCGGCCGGCTAGGGCGTCGCTGGCGTGCGGAAGCGCCGGACGCTGACCCACAGCCGGCGCAGCCGGCCGCGCGGGCGTGGCGCGGGGTCGAGCTCGGTGCCCGGCCGGTTGACGGCGTGGAAGGTCGCGGCGGCGATGGGGATGACCCGGCGGCCGCGGTGGGTCTCGATGACGGCCTCCTCGTCCCCGATGACGCCGAGGATCGAGAGGGCCGGCGGGATGAGGACCTCCGCGAGGGCGGCGTAGCCCGCCGCGGAGGGGTGGAAGCGGTCGGCCCCGAAGAAGAACGCCGGCTCGGCCTTGAACTCCTCGCCGAGGATGTCGGCCAGCGACACGGTGTGGCCGCCGGCGCGGACGACGTGGAAGGTCTGGCCGAGGGCGATGCGGCGCGACCAGGCCCGGACGACCTGGCGCAGCGGCGGCAGGACCGGCTTCACCGTGCCGAGGTCGGGGCAGGTGCCGACGAGGACCGCGACGCCGCTCTCCTGCAGGCGGCGCACCGCCTCGACGAGATGGCTCACGGCCACCGTCGGACGGACCCGGTTGATGACGTCGTTCGCGCCGATGAGGATGACGGCGGCGTCGGCCCCGATGCTGATCGCCTGCTCGACCTGCGGGTGCAGGTCGGCGGACCGGGCACCGACGACGGAGAGATCGTGCAGCTCGACCGGCCGGCCCGCGCGCGCCGAGACGCCGGTCGCGAGGATGGCGCCCGGCGTGTCATCCGGGCGCTCCATGCCGTAGCCCGCGGCGCTCGAGTCACCGAGGAGCGCGAGCGTGATCGGGCGACCGGGCCGGTCCTCGCCGTACGACCCCGACGGGTTGGGGGCGTGGAGGAGCTGGACCTGGTGGACGGCACGGTCGGCCAGGAGTCCCTCGGCCACGAGTACGCCGAAGAGACCGATGCCGCCGAGCACGAGACCCCCACCGGCGTACACCCCGCTGCGCAGCGCGTCTGCCTTCCTCACGGGGCACCACAATACGGACGGCTCGGGGATGCTCGGTCATAACCCCGGCGCGCCTAGTCTGAAGGGCGTGGAGTACGTGAACTCGCTCATCGACCTCATCGGCAACACCCCGCTGCTGCGGCTCTCGCGCTCGCTCGACCGCCCGGACACGGCGCCGGACTCCGGGACGCACGACCAGGGGCCGCTGGTGCTGGCCAAGGTGGAGTACCTCAACCCCGGCGGCTCGGTGAAGGACCGGATCGCGACCCGGATGATCGAGGCGGCGGAGGCGTCGGGCGAGCTCCAGCCGGGCGGCACGATCGTCGAGCCGACCTCCGGCAACACCGGTGTCGGCCTCGCGATGGTGGCCCAGCAGAAGGGCTACAAGTGCATCTTCGTCTGCCCGGACAAGGTGAGCGAGGACAAGCGCAACGTGCTCAAGGCCTACGGCGCCGAGGTGGTCGTCTGCCCGACGGCCGTGCCTCCGGAGCACCCGGACAGCTACTACAACGTCTCCGACCGGCTCGCCTCCCAGCCAGGTGCCTGGAAGCCTAACCAGTACGCCAACGTCAACAACCCGCGCTCCCACTACGAGACCACCGGTCCCGAGATCTGGGCTCAGACCGAGGGCCGGATCACGCACTTCGTCGCGGGCGTCGGCACCGGCGGCACCATCTCCGGGATCGGCCGCTACCTCAAGGAGCAGAACCCGGAGGTCCAGATCATCGGCGCCGACCCGGCGGGCTCGGTCTACTCCGGCGGCACCGGTCGGCCCTACCTGGTCGAGGGCGTCGGGGAGGACTTCTGGCCCGAGACCTACGACCGCGACATCGCGGACCGGATCATCGAGGTCTCCGACGCCGACTCGTTCGCCTTCACGCGCCGGCTCGCCCGCGAGGAGGCGCTGCTGGTCGGCGGCTCGTCCGGCATGGCGGCGTACGCCGCGAAGCAGCTCGCCGAGGAGCTCGCCGCCGAGGGCCGCACCGACGCCGTGATCGTCGTCCTGCTGCCCGACTCCGGGCGTGGCTACCTCACCAAGGTCTTCAACGACGAGTGGCTGGCGCAGTACGGCTTCCCGACCGGGGCCGTCGCCGCCCAGACCGTCGGCGACGTGCTGCGCGGCAAGGGCGGGACCCTGCCAGACCTGGTCCACACGCACCCGTCGGAGACGGTCGCCGAGGCAGTCCACATCCTGCGGGAGTACGGCGTCAGCCAGATGCCCGTCGTCCGTGCGGAGCCGCCGATCGTGGCGGCCGAGGTGGCCGGCTCGGTCTCGGAGCGCAGCCTCCTCGACCTGCTGTTCACCGGCAAGGCGAAGCTCACCGACTCGGTCGAGCAGCACATGTCGCCGCCGCTGCCGACCATCGGCGCGGCCGAGGACGCCCGGTCGGCGGCGCAGGTCCTCGAGGGCTCCGACGCGCTGCTCGTCCACGAGGACGGCAAGCCGGTCGGCGTGCTCACCCGTCAGGACCTCCTCGGGTTCCTCACCGGCGCCTGAGATCGCACGTTTCGGCTCCGGGTTGGCGGGCAGGGTCAGGTCATGACCATCCAGCTCCGCGCATGACGGACGCGGGCTGAGTCCGGCTCATCGCTGAGCGGGCCGCAGCCAGGTGGTGGCGGCCCGCACGAGCTGCTCACGGCCGGAGACGCCGATCTTCCGGCTGATGTTGTGGAGGTGGGTCTCCACCGTCCGCACGCTCATCTGCAGCGTGGTCGCCACCTCCGCCGTGCTCTGCGGCGCGGCCAGGAGCTGGAGGATCTCGACCTCCCGGGCCGAGAGCCCGACGTCGTCGACGAGACGGTAGAACAGCCCCGCGCGCTCGAACCCGGCGACCGCCGACTCCCGCCACGCCCGCTCGGCGGCGGCCACCGCCGCTGCGGCCTCGCCCCGGCGGCGCAGCGCCAGCGCGAGGGTGATGTGGACGCGGGTGGTGTAGAGGCCTGCGCCCGCCTGCGCCAGCTCGGCGGCCACCGCGCGTAGCCGGTCGACGTCATCGACGGCGGCCGCGGCGACGTACTCCCCGAGGGCGCGGAGCAGCGCACTGTCGGACTTATCCGCGCGCGCCCGCACGCTCTCGACCGGTCCACTCGCGCCCGCCCGCTCGACGGTCTCGACCGCGAGGAACAGTGCGCCGGTGACGTACCCCCGCTCGAGGCGCTCCTGCACGAGCTGCCACAGGTCGACCCCGGCCGCGGGAGCGGAGGGGATCATCGGCGCGACGACGGCGGGCTCCATGCCGGGGTAGGGGCCGCGGCCGGAGTCGGCGGCAAGCGCCTGGGCGGCGAGCGTGCGGGCGTACTCCGGCCGGCCCTGAGCGAGCGCGATCTCGGCGCCGAGGGTGAGCAGGCCGGTGTTCCAGACCTGTCGGAAGGCGGAGGCCGAGGAGGACGACAGACTCCGGAACACGACGCGGCCCGCGTCGCCCAGACGGCCGGCGATGCCGAGACCGAGGACCGCCACGTAGGAGTGGGCCTGGATCAGCCCGGGGTCGGCGATCTCGTAGGCACGGCCGAGCTGGTCGAGCGCGTGCGTGGTGCCGTCGTCGAGGTCGCCGGCGAGGACGCGGGCGAGGCCGGTGAGGATCCGGTGGTAGGCCTTGGCCGCGGATGTCTGCGGGCGGAAGTGGGTGAGGATCTCGAGCGCGGGCGCGGTGCTGCCGGCGGCGAGGAGCAGCTCGGCCCGGACCATGGCCATCGCTTCGTGGGCGAAGGCGTCCTCGTCGGCGGACGGCTCGGCCAGTGCGCTCTCGTCGGGGACACGCTCCCGGAGGAACTGCAGGTGGGCACGGGTGGCGCGGAGCAGCCCGGCGAAGTGAGGGAAGCCGGCCTGCTGGTCGTCGAGGGCGGCGTACGCCGCCGCGATGTCGCCGCGATCCTCGGCGAGCCAGGTGGCGTACCACGCCACGAGGCTGGCTGCGGGCGCGCTCTCGCCGCCCAGCGGGGTGCGGTGCACGACCTCCTCGATCCGGTCGGCCGGCGCAGCCGCGGCCCGCAGGGCGACGACCAGCGGCAGCGCCGTCTCGGGGCGTACGTCGTCGCGCCACTGCTCGCGGGCGCGCGTGACGACCTCGGCCGACTGGAGGACGGTGCGCTGGTTGAGCAGCGCAGCGTCGGCGCCGATCGCCTGGCCCGGGTCGAACGCGGGCGGCGGCAGCAGCTGGGCGGCCGCGTGCTCGCGGGCCTCGACCACGCCGAAGGCGGAGCCCTCGCGGGCGAGGTAGTCGCCCAGCAGCGGTGGATAGATCCCGACGACGCCACCGGCGCCGTCGTCGATCAGGCGGGCCAGCCCGGAGGCGAAGAGACGGTCGAGCATGGGGCGGTCGAGCAGCCTCTCCGCCTCGGGGAGCGGGATCGGTCCGGTGACGGCGAGGGCGGTCGCGGCGTCCCAGACGGACTGGTCGGCGCCGGCGAGGAAGGGGTCGAGGGCGGCGCCGTAGGCCTCGGTCCGGCCGCCGGCGAAGGGGATCGTCCAGAGGCCGTCGCGGAGCTGCAGGCGCCCGGCGTGGCGTCCGATCGTGGCGATCGCCCGGACCAGCCCGAGCAGGCCGCCGGACTTCATCGCGAGCCGGGCGAGGGTGGCGCTCTCCACCGGGCCGCCGAGGATCGCGCGACAGACCTCGTGGACCTGGTCGACGTCGAGGATCGGCGCGCGGACACGGACCGCGGGCGCGAGCCCCGGCACCAGCGAGTCGGCGCGCACGGGGTGCTCCGGGCGGCTGGACGTCACCGCGACGACGTGACGCTGCCGGTGGACGGTCAGCAGCGCGCCCACGCTCTGGGCGTCGAGGTCGTCGGCGTCGTCGACCACCACGACGACGTTGCGCCCCCTGAGTTGCTGAGTGAGCGCCGTCGACATCTCGCCGACGGTGCGGCGCGGCGTCGGGGCGGTGGCCGGACCGATGCCGGCGGCCACCAGCGCGCCGAACGGCTCGCCGCGCCACGCCGGGTTGCCGAAGATCCGCAGCACCGTCGCCCCGCCATCCTCCAGCCGGTCGGCGACCAGGCCGAGGAGCTCGCTGCGGCCCGAGGCGTGCGGACCGAGGACGTGCACGCTCAGCCCATCGGCGACGTAGGTCGCGATGTCGTCGACCGTCCCCGCCAGCACACCCTCGCGGTCGTGCACTGCCATGTCCCACCTCCGGCCCGCCCTGTGCTCCGACGATATCGCCCGGTGCGCCGGCATGTCCGGATCGCGGAGCGCCGGGGGATACGCAGAGCCGCCCGGCGGCGTACGTAGTCGGGCCGATCGGGCCCGAAGCGGGGCCGCCGTGGAGGTGGACTGAGGGTGCTGCCCGCCGGCGAGGCGGGCGGCACGCCCCCGCGGCGCGCACCTGACGCCCCCTGGCGCACCGCGGGGTCCCCGCGACGTACCTGGCGAAAGGCTCGAGATGAGGCGCTCACGAACGGTCGGGAGAGCGCAGGTACGCCGCTGGAGCGCGCGCGGGCTGCTCACCCTCCTGGCCGCGGGCGCGCTCGTGCTCTGCGCGAGCCTCGGCAACGTGGCGGCCTACTACTCCGACTCCGTCGCGTCGCGTACGTCGGCCGCGGCCGGCGACATCGGCGTCCGGGTGACCACCACGGTGGCGCCCGCGTCGGTGTGGACCGACGACGTGAGCAGCGAGATCATCGACGAGATCGTCGATGCCGTCCTCGACGAGTACGTGACGTCGGCCCTGCAGAGCACGGCGCGGCCCCTGGTCGAGGCGGCCGTCGAGGCCCAGATCGGCGCGTTGATCTCAACGATGAACGTCTACACACTCACGGTGGAGGTCGACAACACCGGCACCATCAGTGAGGACGTCGACCTCGGGCTCTTCGACTACTTCGACAATGTCGGCACGACCGATACGCCGGAGCAGGGCGGTGTCGTCGTCTCGACGGACGACTCCCCGCTGGACGTCGCCATCGCCTCGTTGGTCGCCAACGTGAGCATCGACGTCTCCATCACTGCGTTGGTGGACATCTCGGTCGACCTCTCGACGCTGTTCCCGGCGCTGCCGGGCACGGTCATCGACGACGACACCCCCGACGACAGCACGATCGCGACCGACGCGGACGGTCCCTACCTGGGGCAGACGGCCGACGTCGCCCCGATCACCCTGGGGCCGGCCGGCTCCGACACCTCGTCAAAGACGCTGACCTACACCGTGCTCGTCCAGGCGAAGGACCTCGTCGACCTCGGGATCGTCACCTCGGCGGACCCCGAGCTCAACCTCACCCTCGGCGCGACCGCCGAGGCGACTGGTGTGAACGCCGGGGTGGACACCGGCTGGACGGCGCAGCACGAGGACTGGGACGGCACGCTCGTGCACGTCGACATCAACAACCCGCCGGTCATCGTCGCCACGACGACCGAGGACCGGACCCCGTTCGTCGGCCAGATCGGCGACACCGCGGCCGGACAGCCGACGGTGAGCGCCTACCTCGCCGGGCTCTTCAGGGCGACCGACACCGAGGACGGCAATACGGCGATCACCCAGGCCATCACCGTCACCAGCGACTTCGTCGCCGACGTCGCCGGCGCCTACACCGCCACGGCGAACGTCACCGACAGCGGGGGGAAGAGCGCCGACCCGGTGACCCAGACCATCCAGGAGTGGAACTTCACCCAGGTCGCGGCGGGGCAGTACTTCGCCCTCGCGCTCGACTCGCGGGGTCGCGCGTGGGGCTGGGGGATGAACACCTACGGCCAGGTCGACGGGTCGGGAAGCACCACCTCGCCGGTCACGGTGCCCCAGGTCATCCAGGGGCTGCCGAGCGGCAAGAAGGTCGTGCAGGTCGCCGGTGGGAGCCAGTCGTCGTACTTCCTGATGGACGACGGCAGCCTCTACGCCCTCGGCTACAACATCGAAGGCGAGCTCGGGAACGGGAAGACGACCAACAGCGCCACCCCCGTGGCGGTCAGCCTGAGCGTTCCCGTGAAGAAGGTCAGCGCCATGCGGACCGCGGTCGCCGCCCTGGGCACCGACGGGTCCGTCTGGACCTGGGGCGCGGGCGAGCTCGGGCAGCTCGGGACCGGAGACGTCCTCAACCGCTCCACACCGAAGGAGATCGTCACCTCGGGTGCGGTCGACGTCGGCCAGGGCTACTACAACGGCGCAGCAGTGCTGGACGACGGCACCATCACCGCGTGGGGCTACAACAGCGTCGGTGAGCTCGGGGCAGGCACGGTGGACGGCCTCTACCACACGCCGGCGCTCGTCGCGGGCGTGAGCAACGCGGCCACGCTCTCGGTGGGTGGCTTCTTCACCGTCTACCTCACCAGCGCGGGCGATGTCTGGGGCTTCGGCAACAACGACAGCAATCACTTCACCGCGGGCACGACCGGTTATCGCGTCCCGACCGAGGTGACGGGCGGTGGCTGGAGCAGCGCCGCCCGGGTGGTGGCGGGCTACGACTTCACGCTGGTCCTCGCGGCGAGCGGCGACGTCTACGGCATCGGCGTCAACGACTTCGACCAGCTGCTGACCGGGGCTCCGGTCTCCCAGCCGGCCTACGTGAAGTCGGCCATGGTCTCCGGCATCGGCGGGTTGGCCGCCGGGATCGACACCTCGGTCCTGCTGAAGGCCGACGGCTCGATGATCTACACGCACGGCTACGGAGCCGACGGCGAGATGGGCAACGGGACCGCGACGTCGCTTACCGGCTCGACGATCGGGAAGATCTCCCTCACGCACGTGTACGACGACGGGACCGTCCCCGACGTCACGGCGGCCGCCACCGGGCTCACGCTCGATCCCGGCTCGGTGCCCTTGTTGCCGTCGTTCGCGACGCCCGAAGCGAGCGAGGAGCCGAGTCCCACCGCTGAGCCGTCGCCGAGCGCGACCGCCAGCCCGAGCGCTGATCCAAGCCCGAGCGCGACGGATGACGAGCTCACGGACGAGAGTCCGCCGCCCTCGGCCGCTGCCGAACCTGGGACCGACGCCGGGCCCGCGGATACCGGCTCCGCGGATACGGGATCGACGGACGCGGACGCGTCGCAGGACGACCAGGCCGAGGCGGACCAGACGGAGTCCGACGAGGCGGCGGCCCAGGCCGGGGGAGCGGCCGAGGAAGAACAGGCGCAGACGGACACGGGGGAGACCGGCAAGCAGGACGCGCCGACCTCGCCTGCGTCGCTCAGCGCCTCGGTCGCCCCGCGACCGGAGGACGGCTCGGAGGCAGCGCCGGTCCCCGTCGTACCGACTCCGTCGTCGTGACCAGCTGCCAGGCACCGAAGCCCACCGTCCGCGGTACGTAGCCGCGGGCGGTGGCTACGTAGAGGGGCCGGAGCGCCCCGCAAGGCCTCCGAGGCGGGCTGATCCTGAGGGTGCGGGAGGCCCCGGGAGGGCGGCCCGGGGGAAGCAAGCGCCGACCCACACGAGTCACACGCAAAGGAGCGATGAGAACGATGACTCGGCAAGAGGAAGACCGTCGCAAGAGCCGCAAGGGCTGGATCGGACTCGGCGCCATCGCCGTCGCCGGTGCGCTCGTGGTCGGGCTCGGCTACGCGTACTTCAGCGACACGATCGCGGGCGAGGGTACGGCTACTGCCGGCACGCTGGACATCACCGGCGAGCTCACGGTCTACCAGAACGGCGTCGCGGACGCCGACGGCACGATCGAGAACTTCAACCCCGGCGACGTCCTGACGATCTCCGGGGACATCGCCAACGAGGGCAACAAGGAGGCCTGGATCCGGACGCTGGTGAGCGGGACGGCCGACGAGGGCATCGCCCCCTACCTCTACGTGTACGCCGGCGAGACGGTGCCGACGCAGACGACTCTGCTCGGCACGGAAACCGATGCGCTGACGGGCGTGGACGGATACATCGGCGACGCTGACGATCTCGCCGACGGTATCGCCGATCCGGCGCTGGTCATCGCCGGCACCGGGAGCGCGGCGGAGACCACCGAGGCCACCACCACCGAGACCGGTGAGTACTCCTCGAACGTCGTCATCTACTTCGACAAGGCAGCGACCAATGAGGCCCAGGACCAGGATCTCAGCGTCACCGTCGACGTCCAGGCGATCCAGTACAAGAACAACACGACGCTCGGGAACGTGAACTGGGACAGCGTCGTCGACACGGCGTTCTCGCTTCCCGCTGACGACGGCGACACCGCGTAGTTCCACGCCCCCGGCGGCCACGGCCTCCCCGTGACCGCCGGGACCCCAACAGCAGAACCCTTCTCCTTCCTAGGCAGGCAGCGATGAGGAACCAGAACCGGATAGCGGTCCTGAGCCTCGTCGCTGTCCTGCTTTCCATGCTGGCCACGGTGCTGGCGCTCGGCGTCGGCGTCGAACCCGCGCATGGTGCCGATGGCTCCGCCGAGCGATCAGCGGTGCTGGTCATCGATGACAACCGGGCCGCGGTGGAGGGGGTCGTCTTCGACGCCCGCAACGTCCACCCCGGCTATCGCCGCAGCTTCGACATCACGGTCCGGAACGACGCGAACGGCGTGGCGACGCTGACCTTCGCCGGCTTCGGGTTCACCGGACGCAACGCGGAGGACCTGCGCGAGACCGCCACCGTCACCCTGACTCACGAGGGCGAGCTCCTCGGCACCGGCGGTGCGGGTTCTCAGCGACTCAACGGCGCAACGGTCGTGATCGGTGCCGGCCGCACCACGCGCCTCACCGCCACGCTGGCGCTCGACAGGAGCGTCGGCAACGAGGCCCAGGGCCAGCGCCTGCACGTGGTCTTCAAGTTCCAGGTGACGGGCGGGACCGCGCCGATCGAGGGAGGCGTGGCGCCCGACGGGCAGCCGTTGACCGGCCCGGCGAGCGTCACCACGCTGCCGCCGACCGGGGAATCGCTGGACGGCTTCCACCTGCTGGTGGCCGCCACGCTGGCGACGCTCGCCGCCATGCTGGGATGCCTCGCGTTCGCCGCGCTGCGACCGCGCCGCGACGAGGACCAGCAGTGAACGGCGTACGCGCCCTGCGGGCGCTCTGGCGGCTGGTTACCTGGCTGCTGCTCGGAGCCTGCCTGGCATGCCTGGCCAGCGCCGTCTGGTGGGTCAGCGTCGGGAAGCACGACGACGGGGCCGACATCGCCGGTTATCGGCCCTACGTGGTGGCCTCCGGATCGATGGCGCCAGCCTTCGAGGTCGACTCGTTCGTCCTCACCCACGACCGGCCCTTCGACGAGGTACGCAAGGGCGACGTGATCGCCTTCCGGGCCGGTGGGATCGGCGGGCGCACCGCGCTGCACCGGGTGACGCACGTGGAGCACGCCGACGGGCGGGTCGCCTGGGTGACCGTCAAGGGCGACAACAACACGCACCCCGACGGCGTGCCGGTGACCCGGAAGGAGTACCTCGGCACCGCGGTCCTGCACACCAACGCCACCGCAGTGGTCATGCAGCAGCTGCACGCGCCGCACGGGGTCCTCCGCGTCGTGGTCGTGCCGCTCGCCGTCGTGGTCCTCGTCTGGGTCGGCGGCCGACTCCTGCTCTCCGGGCGGCGTACCGTCGTCGGGCGCAGCGCGGTCGTCCTCGCGCTCACGCTCGGCCTGCTGGCCTCGGCTACGGCGTCGTACGCGATCTATCTCGACCGAAAGCAAGACTTCGTGACGACGACGCTCGACGGCGTCGCGACCCGCTACGAGACAACGGCGGCCAGCAGCCGGCTGACGCTCGAGTCGACCAGCGTCAACGGCACCATCGACATCCCTCGGATCGAGGTGCACTCACCGATCATCGAGTACGTCGCCGCCAGCTCGCTCAACCTCGCCATCACCCACTACGCAGGCCCGGCGCTCAACCAGCCCGACAACGTCGTCCTCGCCGGACACCACGCGTGGGGCAACCTCTACTTCACTCGGATCGACCGGCTCCGGGCCGGCGACGTCATCTGGGTCACCGACTCGGCGCGCCGCCGCGTGAAGTATCTCGTCACCGGTCACCGCCAGGTGACGCCGGACGACACCTCCGTGCTCCGCCAGCCGAAGGACGGCAAGCGCCACCTCACGCTCATCTCCTGCACCTACGACCTGCGCAACCGTTACATCGTCGATGCGGTTGCGGCCAAGGACCTCGCCGCGGACCAGGCGCCCGCGACGCGCGCGGTCAGCCCGGTCGACGTCGCCGAGGCATCGATCTGGCCGGACTACTCGCTGCCGGCCGCGGTCGGGCTCGGGATGCTCGGGCTGGGTGGCGGTGCTGCCTACCTGGCCGCGCGGGGTGTGCGGCGCACTCACTCGCGGGGTGCTTCCGGCGACTGACTGTCTCGTTGGCTTCCAGCGTGTCTGGCTTGGTCGACGAGTTGGCGTGTTCGGCTTGGGTGCCATTCGGGTGGCTTGCGGACTTCCGGCCTTGGTCCGCCTTGCGTCGGGTGCACTTTCCCGTGTCTGGGTTTTTGGCATGCGGTTTCCACAGGGTCGAATCTTTGCTCGGAAACTGTCGGTGGTCGGGTCTAGTGTCGCTGGTGTGAGGAGCTAGTCCCGTGTACGCCGCCGAGGGGGTGCCCGCTCGTGACCGAGGAGTCGACCACGCCGCTGCTGCTGGCCTGCGTCCAGGTCGCCCGCGACGCCATGGGGAAGGCAGCGGTCGCGGAGCCGGTGTTCTTGAGTGCCGCGCAGAAGCAGGTGGTGCTGCGGGAGCTGGCCGCGCTCGAGGCCCAGGTCGCCGCCGCGCGGTTGCGGGTGCTGGCCGTCGCGGGCGATGTCGCCGAGGAGGTGGGGGCGCGCGATGTCGGGGACTGGTGCGTCCACGAGCTCCAGGTCGATGGGCGCGACGCCCGCGCCGACCTGAACCTGGCCCGCGGACTCGAGCAGCGCTGGGAACACGTCGCCGCCGCGCTGGCGGAGGGCCGCTGCTCACTGCCGCAGGCACGGGTGATCGCCCGCGCTCTGGACGACCTGCCCGACGACCTCGAGCCCGAGACTCGTGCCGCCGCGGAGACCCATCTGGTCGACCTCGCCGGGCGGTTCACACCCCGCCAGCTGCGCCGGCTGGGGGCACGGATCCTGGCCGTGGTCGACCCCGACCGCGCCGAGGACGAGCTCGGCAAACGCCTCCTCGCCGAGGAGGAACGAGCCGCCCGGAAGACCAGCCTGACGATCAGTGACCTGGGCGACGGCACCTGTCTGCTGCGCGGCCGGGTGCCGCACGCCACCGGGACCCGGCTCAAGACCTACCTGGAGGCGTTCACCCAACCCCGACTCGCCCAACTCACCGAGGAAGGACGGGCGGTGTCCTACGACCGGCTCCTCGGCCAGGCCTTCACCCAGTTCCTCGAACGCATCGATCCCGACCGGCTGCCGCACCACGGCGGCGACGCCACGACCGTGATCGTCACGATCCCGATCGACCAGCTGACCAACGACCTCGGCACGGCCGTGATCGACGCCAACGCCAACGCCGCCGACGGTGAGGGCGGAGACCTGTCGGCTGCCGAAGCTCGCCGACTCGCGTGTTGCGCCGGCATCATCCCCGCCGTCCTCGGCACCCACTCCGAAGTCCTCGACCTGGGCCGCACCACCCGCCTGTTCACCCCCGCCCAACGCAAAGCCCTCCGGATCAAGCACGCCACCTGCGCCGCCGAAGGCTGTTCGATCCCCAACACCTGGACCGACGCCCACCACCTCGACCCCTGGGCACAAGGCGGGAACAGCGACCTACGAAACGCCGTCCTGCTCTGCGGCCACCACCACCGACTCGCCCACAACCCCACGTTCACCACGACCCGCCACCCCGACGGCACCATCAGATTCCACCGCCGGACGTGAGCCGCCGAGTGCGGTGCCGATCCGCGTCTGTCGAGATGCGGCAAGAGTGACGAGCCTGCCGCCGCGAACTGTGACGAAGAAGCGCCGGCCAGCGAGTGAAGCGCCCCGGGTTTCGTGGAGGCTCGGTTAGTTGGTTCCGGCCCCTGCTGGCCCGCACCCGCCGTACGCCGGATCGCCGCGATCACGGTGTCGTTCGCGCTCGGCCACTCCATCACCCTCGCCCTGGGGCGCTCGGCGTGCCCGTGCCCCAGCAGTTCGTCGAGGCAGCGATCGCGGTGAGCAGCCAGGTGGTCGCGGCCCGCACCAGCAGCTCACGGCCGGAGACGCCGAGGCGACGACCGGCGCCTACGACGCAAATGTCGTCATCTACGTCGACGAGGCGTCGACCAACGAGGCGTGAGGCCGCGAGGAGCCCTCGGGGAGACCACCCCGGGGGCTCCTCGGCATTCGAGGTAAGGGCATGGCTCAGCCGGTGTCGGGCTGGGTGTGGTGGGTGCCGGGGTCTCGGATGGTCGTGGTGCCGGGGGTGATGCCCGGCGACACGGCGCGAGCCGCGTGACCGACGAGACGCCCCGCTCGGTCGCCCCGGCAGGGCAGGATGAGAAGAGACGATGACACTCCGAGAAGGGAGCACGGTCATGAGCAGGATCCTGGTTGGCGTCGACGGCTCGACGGCGAGCGACGCGGCGGTGAGGTACGCCGCGGATGTGGCCGCCCGGCACGGCGCCGAGCTCCACGTGGTCCACGTCGTCACGGGCTACTCGTCGCTCGTCCCCACGGCGGTGCAGGGGCTCGAGGAGGCCGGGCAGGCCGTCCTCGCGCAGGCCCTCGACCTGGCGAAAACGCTGGTCGACCCGGGCCAGATCCGCGGCGAGTTGCTCCATGGCCAGCGCCAGGCCGCGCTCCTGGAGGCCGCGAAGGGTGCCGACCTCGTCGTCGTCGGCTTCCAGCCGCACTCCACCCTGGAGCGGCTCGTCACCGGCTCCACCACCACGGCGCTCGCGGCGGGCGCGCACTGTCCGGTGACGATCGTCCCCGACGGCTGGGAGGGCAACGGCCGCGGCCGCGTGGGTGTCGGCATCAAGACGGTCGACACCGCCGGCCCGCTGCTCCGCAAGGCGCTCGGGATCGCCCGGAAGCGGGGTGCCCGGCTGGAGATCATGCACACCTGGCACCTGCCGACGACGGCGTACGACGCCCTCATGCTCCCCGACCAGCTCGACACGGAGGGGTGGACCGACGACATGCGCGCCGCGCTCGCCGAGGTGTGCGACCCGGTCTGTGCGGAGTATCCCGAGGTCGAGACGACCACCCGGGTTCTGGAGCGACACCCGGCCGCCGCGCTCGTGGCGCTGGGGGAGCAGGTCGACCTGCTCGTGCTCGCCCGCCGGGCGCGCCTGTTCCCGCGCGGCCACCTCGGCGGTACGGCGAGGGCGATGCTGCGCGAGGCGCCGTGCCCGATCCTCGTCGTACCGCCGCCGGGGGAGGACGAAGAGCCCGACCCGCTGGTCTAGACCGATCTCGCAATGTGAGCAACCAGTCCTGAGCGGACCCCTGGACGACACCCCGCTTCCGAGGGTTGGGAGGGGCCGGGATAGTGGCTGACGTGGACAGCGTTCTGGACCTCGCCCGGTGGCAGTTCGGCATCACCACCGTCTACCACTTCTTCTTCGTGCCTCTGACGATCGGCCTGTCCGTCCTGGTGGCGGTCATGGAGACGATCTGGCTGCGCACCCGCTCGCAGGAGTGGCTGCGGCTCACCAAGTTCTTCGGCAAGCTCTTCCTGATCAACATCGCGATGGGGGTGGCGACCGGCATCGTGCAGGAGTTCCAGTTCGGCATGAACTGGTCGGACTACTCCCGCTTCGTCGGTGACATCTTCGGCGCGCCGCTCGCCGTGGAGGCGCTGCTCGCGTTCTTCCTCGAGTCGACGTTCCTCGGGCTGTGGATCTTCGGCTGGGACAAGCTGCCCCGGCCGCTGCACGCCGCCTGCATGTGGATCGTCCACCTCGGCACCCTGGCGTCGTCGTGGTTCATCCTCGCGGCCAACTCGTGGATGCAGCACCCGGTCGGCTACCACTTCAACCCGACGACCGGGCGCGCCGAGCTCGACGACTTCGGCGCCGTGATGTTCAACAAGGTGCAGCTCGGTGCCTTCCCGCACGTCATCCTGGCGGCGTACATGACGGGGGCGGCGTTCATCCTCGGCATCAGCGCGGTCCTCTACGTGAAGAAGGCCCGGGACGACCGCCCGATGTATCGCAAGGGCATGCGCCTGGCCGCCGTCGTCATGGTCGTCGCCGGCCTCGGCGTCGGCATCTCCGGCGACGTGCAGGGCAAGATCATGACCGACGTCCAGCCGATGAAGATGGCCGCGGCCGAGGCCCTGTGGACCACCTCCGACACCCACGCGCCGTTCTCGATCCTCACCATCGGCACCCGCGACGGCAAGCACAAGAAGTGGGCACTCGAGGTGCCCGGCGTGCTGTCGTTCCTCGCCACCGGCCACTTCGACGAGCGGGTCCAGGGGATCTACAACCTCCAGAAGCAGTACGAGAAGACGTACGGCGCGAAGCCCGGCACGTCGTACTACTCCGGTGGGGACTACACCCCGATCATCCCGCTGACCTACTGGAGCTTCCGCTGGATGATGGGCCTCGGTGTCGTCGGTGCCCTCGTGGGGCTCGCGCTGCTGTGGCTGACCCGGAAGAACAAGGCACCATCCGGCCGCTGGTTCGCCGTGGTCGCGATCTCGTCGCCGATCATGGTGCTGCTGGGCAACTCGCTCGGCTGGATCTTCACCGAGGCGGGCCGTCAGCCCTGGGTGGTGTTCGGGCTGCTCACCACCGACCAGGCGGTCTCGCCGAGCGTGAGCCCGGCCGAGGTGTGGATCTCGCTGCTCGGCTTCACGCTGCTCTATCTCGTCCTCGCGGTCGTCGAGGTCGGCCTGCTCGTCCGCGTCGTCAAGAAGGGCGCCGACAAGTTCGTCGAGCCGCCCTCGCCGAAGTGGCGCGAGCCCGACGACGACCGCGACAAGCCGCTGACCTTCGCCTACTGAGCCGGAGACCGCCATGGAACTCACCACCTTCTGGTTCTGCCTCATCGCCCTGCTGTGGATGGGCTACTTCGTGCTCGAGGGCTTCGACTTCGGCGTCGGCATGCTGCTCCCGGTCCTCGCGAAGGACGACCGCGAGCGCCGGGTCATGATCAACACGATCGGTCCGGTGTGGGACGGCAACGAGGTCTGGGTCCTCACCGCCGGTGGCGCGACCTTCGCCGCCTTCCCGGAGTGGTACGCCACGCTCTTCTCCGGCTTCTACCTGCCGCTCTTCCTCATCCTCATCGCGCTGATCGTGCGCGGGGTGTCGTTCGAATACCGCCACCAGCGCCCGGGCACCAGTTGGGCCGGCTGGTGGGACCGCTGCGTCATCCTCGGCTCGCTGGTGCCGTCGCTGCTGTGGGGCGTCGCCTTCGCCGACATCGTGTACGGCGTCCCGATCGACGAGGACAAGGAGTTCACCGGCAACCTGCTGACCCTGCTCCACCCGTTCGGCATCCTCGGCGGGCTCGTCACCCTCACGCTCTTCCTCACCCACGGCGCGATGTTCGTCGCGCTCAAGACCGACGGCGACATCCGCCACCGCGCCCGGAAGCTGGCGGTGCGCATCGGCCTGGTGGCCGCCGTGCTCGCCGTCGTGTTCCTCGTCTGGACCCAGGTCCACACCGGGAACGTGGGCAGCGGCGTCCTCTTCCTCGTCGCCGCGGTCGCGCTCGTGGCCGGGTTGGCGGCGGCGTACGCCGGACGCGAGGGCTGGGCCTTCCTCGGCACCTTCCTCACCCTGGCGCTCGCCGTGGCCGGGCTCTTCGTCGCGCTCTTCCCCGACGTCATGCCGTCGACGACGGCGGACGCCTTCTCGCTGACGACGACCAACGCGTCGGCGACCGGCTACACGCTCAAGGTGATGACGATCATCGCGTGCATCTTCGCGCCGTGCGTGATCGCCTACCAGGCCTGGACCTACTGGGTCTTCCGCAAGCGGATCGCCGTGCACCACCTGCCGACCGAGGAGCTGGCGCAGGAGGGCCACAAGGACCAGACCGGCATCGACCCCGACCCCGGTGGCGTGGTCGCCTGAGCGTCGTGACAGCACGCGCATGAGACCCTCCGACCCACGGCTGCGGCGCCAGCTCGCGCCGGCGCGCCGTCCCCTCACGGCCGTCCTCGCGAGCGGCGTCGCGGGCAGCGTCCTCCTCGTCGCCCAGGCGTACGTCGTCACCCGGCTGCTCGTCGCGGCCGTGCACGCCGGGAGTGGTGCCGTCTGGCCGTGGGCCGTCGGAGCCCTCGGCGTCTTCGCCGGTCGTGGCCTGGCGGGCTGGATCGGTGACGTCGCGGCGGCGCGGGCGGCCGGGGTCGTGGGGACCGACCTGCGCCGCCGGGTGGTGTGGGCGGTGCTCGGCGGCGTCCCCGGGCGGTCCTCGGGGGCGCTGGCCGCGTTGGCGACGCGTGGGGTGAGTGCGGCCGAGCCCTATCTCACCCGCTACGTCCCCGCGCTCGTCCTCGCCGGCATCCTGCCGTGCCTGGTCCTGGCCGCGATCGCGGTCCTCGACCCGATGAGCGGCCTCATCGTGCTGGTGACGCTGCCGCTGATCCCGGTCTTCGGCATCCTCGTCGGGCTCGCGACCCGCGACCGCGCCGAGACCCAGTGGCGCGCGATGTCGGCGCTGTCGGGGCACTTCCTCGACGTCGTACGCGGCCTGCCGACGCTCGTCGCCTTCCGCCGCGCCGAGGCGCAGTCCGCGACGATCCGGTCCGTCACCGACCGCTACCGGCGCGCCAGTCTCTCGACCCTGCGGATCGCCTTCGCCTCGTCCGCGATCCTCGAGCTCGTCGCCACCATCTCGGTCGCGCTCGTCGCGGTCACGGTCGGAATCCGGCTCGCCGCGGGCCACCTCTCGCTCCAGACCGCGCTCGTCGTGCTGCTGCTCGCGCCCGAGGCCTACTGGCCGCTGCGCCGGGTCGGCACCGAGTTCCACGCCGCCGCCGAGGGGGTCGCGACGTTCGAGGCGACCGCCGACCTCGGCGAGGAGTCACCCGTTCCCGCCGAGGAGTCGGTCGTTCCCGCCGAGGAGTCGGTCGTTCCCGCCGAGAGATCACCGAGCGTCGAGGTGCGTGACCTGTCGGTCACCTATTCGGGCCGCACCTGGCCCGCGCTGGCGCCGGTGACCGCCGAGATCCCGGCGACCGGGGTCACGGCCGTCGTCGGGCCGTCCGGCTGCGGGAAGTCGACGCTGCTCGCGGTCGTCGCCGGCCTCCTGGAGCCGACGGCGGGTTGGGTACGCCGCCCACGACCCGAGCAGATCGCCTACCTGCCCCAGCGGCCGGTGTTCGTGTCCGGCACGGTCGCGGACAACCTCCGCCTCGCCGCGCCGTCCGCCACCGACCAGGAGCTCTGGGCGGCGCTCGGTGAGGTGGCGCTGGCCTCCCGCGTCGCGGAGTTGCCGCACGGCCTGGCGTCCGACCTCGCCGAGGATGGGCACTCGCTCTCCGCGGGGGAGCGTGCCCGGCTCGCGCTCGCGCGCGTGGTGCTCTCCGACCGGCCGTGGGTCCTCCTCGACGAGCCGACGGCCCACCTCGACCCGCTCACCGAACAGGTCATCGCGGACACGGTCGCCGACCTCGGGCGGTCGCGGGGCGTCGTACTCGTGGCGCACCGGTCGGCGCTCGTCGAGCTGGCCGACCGGGTGATCGAGCTCGCCGCTCCCGAGACCTCTCCGTCGGTGACTTCTCGGGCGGAACGGGTGACTTCTCGCGGGGAGTCGGTGACCTCTCGGGCGGAGCGGGTGACCTCTCGCGGGCAGTCGGTGACCTCTCGGGCGGAACGGGTGACCTCGCGGCTGTGGGGCGCGGCGGTGCTGGGCGGCCTGGCGACGGCGAGCGGGGTGGCGTTGACGGCGCTGGCCGGCTGGCTGATCGTGAAGGCGTCCTACCACCCGGTGATCCTGACCCTCACGGTGGCGATGGTGGGGGTGCGCACGTTCGGCCTCGCCCGCCCCGGGCTCAGGTACGTCGAGCGGCTGCGCTCGCACGACGTCGCACTGCGGCTGCTGGCGTCGGCCCGCGTGCGGGTGTACGACGCGCTGGTGCCGCTCGTGCCCGGCGCCCTGCCGCGTCGCCGCGGGGACCTGCTGGCCAGTGTCGTCGACGACGTGGACTGCGTCCTCGACGAGGAACTGCGCGTGCGGCTCCCGGTCCGGAGCTTCGCGCTGGCAGCGGCGCTCGCGACCGCGATAGCGGGGCTGCTGGCCCCGCCCGCGGCGGCGGTCGTCGGTGTCTGCTGTCTCGTCGGTGGCGTGGCCGCGTTCGGGCTCGCCCGGCGCGGCGCGGCCCGCGCCGAGGAGATCTCGGTCGTGACCCGCGGCGAGCTCTCAGCCGCCGTCGTCGAGGCCACCCAGGCGGCGACGGAGCTGCGCATGTGGCAGGCCGAGGGTCGGGTACTTCACGTCATGGATGAGTTGAGCGGCCATACGGCGGCCGCGGCGGTGTCCGCCGCCCGCTGGCTGGGTGCGGCGCGCGCGGTCGTGCTCCTGGTCGCGGGGCTGGGCGTCGCCGGCGTCGTACTCCTCGTCCGTCCCGAGGTGGTGGCCGGGACCGTCTCCGGACCGATCCTCGCCCTGCTGGCGCTGCTGCCGCTGGCGCTCGCCGAGCCGGCGGCCACCCTCGCCGACGCGGGCGCTGCGCGTGCCCGGACCGCCGCCGCGGCGCGCCGCCTCACGGCGCTCACCGAGCGCCGCCCCGTCGTCGCCGACCCGGCCAGCCCCGCGCCGGAGCCCACCGCGGCGACCCTGGTCCTCGCCGGCGTCACCGCCGCCCCCGGCGGACACGAAGTGCTCGACGGGCTGGACCTGCAGGTCGAGCCCGGAGCGCGCGTGGCAGTCGTCGGGCCCTCCGGTGCGGGCAAGAGCACCCTGGCGGCGCTGCTGCTGCGCTTCCTCGACCCGGTGCGGGGCAGCGTCACGCTCGGCGACCGGCCGCTCGACGCGCTCGCGCTCGCCGACGTACGCCGCCGGGTGGGTCTCGTCGACGACGACCCGCACGTCTTCGCCTCGACCCTCGTCGAGAACGTGCGCCTCGCGCGCCCCGAGGCGTCCGACGCGGAGGTCGAGGCCGCGCTGCGGCGCGCTCATCTCGGCGACTGGCTCGACCGGCTGCCCGACGGGCTGCACACCCACCTGGGCGACGGTGCTGCCGCGGTGTCCGGCGGGGAGCGTGCCCGGCTCGCGATCGCACGCTCGCTGCTGGCCGACCAGCCGGTGCTGGTGCTCGACGAGCCGGTGGCCCATCTGGACACGAGTACGGCCGAACAGGTGGCACGCGAGGTGCTGACGGGTCAGGATGAGCGCAGCGTGGTGTGGATCAGCCACGCAGAGACCGGCCTGGAGCTCGCCGATCGGGTGGTGACTCTCGTCAGGAGGGGGACGTCGCGGTGAGTTCGGCGAATGCGAGGAGCCCGGAGGGCACCGCGATCAGCGTCTACCTGCTCGACGACCACGAGGTCGTGCGTGCGGGACTGCGGGCCCTCCTCGACAGCCACGACGGCCTCGAGGTCGTGGGCGAGGGCGGCACGGCCCGCGAGGCCGTCGCCGCGCTGCCGCGGCTCTGCCCCGATGTGGCGGTCCTCGACGCGCGCCTCCCCGACGGCTCCGGGATCGAGGTCTGCCGCGACGTCCGTGCGTCCCACCCAGAGATCGCGGCGCTCATCCTGACGTCGTACGACGACGACGAGGCGCTCTTCGCCGCGATCATGGCGGGCGCCGCCGGCTATGTCCTCAAGGACATCCGCGGCAACGATCTGGTCTCGGCGATCCGCGTGGTCGCCTCCGGCAGTTCGCTCATCGACCCGGCGCTGACGACCCGCGTGCTGGAGCGGGTCCGCAACCCGCAGTCGATGGCGCCCGAGCTGGCCGCGCTCACGCCGCAGGAGCAGCGCCTGCTGGCGCACATCGCCGAGGGGCTCACCAACCGGCAGATCGCCGACCGGATGTTCCTGGCCGAGAAGACGGTCAAGAACTATGTCTCGAGCATCCTCGCCAAGCTCGGCGTCGAGCGGCGCACGCAGGCCGCGCTCATCGCCAGCCGGCTGCTGCGGCGGCCCGACTGAGCCGCGTCAGCGGGTCCGGGCGCGCAGGTCGGCGGGTGTGCGCTGCAGCTCGAAGATCGTGCTGCGGATGTCACGGATGGTGTGGTCGAGCGCGTCGACGGCGGCGCTGAGCCGCTCCTGCACGGCCGGCTCGGCGGTGAGCTGCCCCATCGCCTGGAGTTGGAGGCCGGTGGCGAACACCCGTTGGATGACGACGTCGTGCAGCTCTCGCGCGATCCGCTCGCGGTCGGTGACGACGGCCAGGTCCGCCTGGGTCTCGACGGCGTGGACCCGGTCGAGGGCGAGCGCCACCTGGTCCGCGAACCGGGCGAGCAGGCCCTCCTCGTCCTCGGAGAACACCGAGGAGCCGTCATGGAGCACGCAGATGCCGCCGTGACCGGAGAGCGCGGAGTGGAACGGCACGACCAGGACACAGAGCCCCTCGGCGATCGGCTCGAGGAGCGTCGGCTCGCCGGCCGAGCGTGCGGCCTGCAGGGCGCGCGCGGCGCGGAGCGCGAGCTCCTCGTCGGCCGGGGAGGCGGCGCGCGCGGTGACGGGGCCGTGCCCGTCGTGGGTGACGATCGCGACCGCGCGCGCCTGGGTCATGCAGCAGACCGTGGCGCAGATCCGCTGGAGGGCGGTCTCGTGGTCGAGCGGCGGCTCGAGCGCCTCGGTCAGCTCGGCGGCGGCCTCGAGCCACCGTCGCCGGCGCTCGCTCAGGCCGAAGGCCCGGGCGTTCTCGACCATCGAGCCGGCCGCTCCTGCCAGCGCGGTGACGAGCTGCTCGTCGCGCTCGCTGAAGGGCTCGCCCCCGGGTTTGGCGGCGAGGCGGAGGTGGCCGAAGACGCGATCCCCGATCCGCACGGGAACGCCGAGGACGGTGCGCGCGCCGGGAGCCGTCGGCGTCCGGTCGACGCCGGGCACATGGCCGGGCACATGGCCGGGCTCACCGGCGGGCTCACCGTGGTGGTCGGCGTTCCCGTGGGTCACCAGCTCGCCGGGCGCGCCGTCTGGCCCCAGGACGCGCAGGGCGCCGTAGCCCGCACCGGTCAGCTCGCACGCCGACCGCGTGATGCGGTGGAGGACGCTGCGCAGATCGAGGTTGGTGGACATGGCGAGGACGGCGTCGAGCAGCGCCCGGCTGGGCGGGTCGAGCGGAAGGTTCCGCGTGTGCACCCGGCCATTGTGACCCCCGTCGCAGGCTCACGCCACGGGTTGGGGCGAACAGGTCGGTCAGGAGACCTCGCCGTCGACGTACGTCCAACGCCCGGCACGCCGCTGGAACCGGCTGCGCTCGTGCAGCTCACCAGGGCCGTCCGGCGTGTCGTAGCGGGCCGTGAACTCCACCCAGTCGTCACCGTGGTCGTGCACCGTCAGGCCGGTCCAGACCAGCGTCCGGCTGGTGGCCTCGGTGGCGTCGAGGTCGTCGAGCGCCGGGCGCGTGCGCGGGTGCCAGGTGCGGAACACGTAGTCCCGCCCGGCGGTCCCGCCGACGGCGTACGCCGCATAGCGGCTGCGCATGAGCTCGACCGCCGTCTCGGCCTGCCGCGCCCCGCGATGGAGCGGCTGGCAGCAGGCTGCGTAGGGAAGGCCGGTGCCGCAGGGACAGGAAGACTCGGCGAGATCTCCGAACACGCCGCCGACGTTAACGCGCCCGTGACCTGAGGGTTGGATCGCGGCGTAGCGTGAACCGCGTGACAGACGCTCCCCTCACCGCACCCACCTCGGACATCGCCGCGCCGACCATCGCCACGCTCGGCGAGCTGCGGGCGGCCGGTCACGTCCAGAAGCCGCTGCGGACCGAGATCCGCGACAACCTCCTCGCCAAGCTGCGGGCCGGCGACGACCCGTGGCCGGGGCTCCACGGCCTCGAGGACACCGTCATCCCGCAGCTCGAACGTGCCCTGATCGCCGGCCACGACATCGTCCTGCTCGGCGAACGCGGCCAGGGCAAGACCCGGCTGCTGCGCACCCTGGTCGGACTGCTCGACGAGTGGACCCCCGTCATCGGGGGCTCCGAGCTCGGCGAGCACCCGTACGACCCCGTCACCCACGAGTCGAAACGGCGCGCGCTGGAGCTCGGCGACCACCTGCCGGTGGCGTGGCGTCACCGCAGCGAGCGGTACGCCGAGAAGCTGGCGACCCCCGACACCTCGGTCGCCGACCTGATCGGCGACGTCGACCCCATGAAGGTCGCCGAGGGCCGCTCGCTGGGCGACCCCGAGACGATCCACTTCGGCCTCATCCCGCGCTCCCACCGCGGCATCGTCGCCATCAACGAGCTGCCCGACCTCGCCGAGCGGATCCAGGTCGCGATGCTCAACGTGATGGAGGAGCGCGACATCCAGATCCGCGGCTACATCCTGCGGCTCCCGCTCGACGTGCTCGTCGTCGCCTCCGCCAACCCGGAGGACTACACCAACCGCGGCCGCATCATCACGCCGCTCAAGGACCGCTTCGGTGCGGAGATCCGGACCCACTACCCGCGCGAGCTCGAGGCCGAGATGGCGGTCATCCGGCAGGAGGCGGAGCTGGTCGCCGACGTACCCGACCACCTCCTCGAGATCCTCGCCCGCTTCACCCGCAACCTGCGTGAGTCGAGCGCCGTCGACCAGCGCTCGGGCGTCTCGGCGCGGTTCTCGATCGCCGGCGCCGAGACGGTGGCCGCGGCGGCTCTCCACCGGGCGACCGTCCAGGACGAGCCCGAGGCCGTCGCGCGGGTCGTCGACCTCGACTCGGCGGTCGACGTGCTCGGCGGGAAGATCGAGTTCGAGTCCGGCGAGGAGGGCCGCGAGCAGGAGATCCTCACCCACCTGCTCCGGACGGCGACCGCCGAGACCGTGCGCGCCCGGCTGCGGGGCATCGACCTCGCGCTGCTCGTCGACGCGATCGAGGACGGCCGGATGATCACCACCGGTGCCCAGGTCTCCGGGCGCGAGTTCCTCGCCGGTCTGCCGGTGCTGGGGGAGTCGGAGCTCTACGACGACGTGTGCGAGCGCCTCGGCGCCAGCAACGACGGCCAGCGCGCCGGGGCCATCGAGCTCGCGCTCGAGGGGCTCTACCTGGCCCGCCGGATCGGCAAGGACTCCGCGGGCGGGGAGACGGTCTACGGCTGATGAGGACCAGATGAGCAGATACAAGCGGTATGACGGCGGCGACCCGCTCGCCCCGCCGGTCGACCTGGGTGAGGCCCTCGATGCCATCGGCGAGGACGTGATGGCGGGCTACAGCCCCGAGCGTGCGATGCGGGAGTTCCTGCGACGGGGCGGTCGCGACCAGACCGGTCTCGACGAGCTGGCCCGCCGGGTCGCCGAGCGTCGCCGCGAGCTGCTGTCGCGCCACAACCTGGACGGCACGATGCAGCAGGTCAGGGAGCTGCTCGACAAGGCGGTCCTCGAGGAGCGCAAGCAGCTCGCCCGCGACGTCGACATGGACGACGCCGACCGGGCCTTCCGGGAGATGCGGCTCGACGCTGCGTCGCCTCCGGGTGGCCCGCCCAACACCGCGGCCGCCGTGACCGAGCTGTCGTCGTACGACTGGCAGAGCCGGGACGCCCGTGAGGCCTACGAGGAGATCAAGGACCTCCTCGGTCGCGAGATGCTCGATCAGCGGTTCAAGGGCATGAAGGACGCCCTGGAGAACGCCACCGAGGCCGACCGCGAGGCGGTGCGCAAGATGCTCTCCGACCTCAACGAGCTGCTCGACAAGCATCGCCGCGGTGAGGACACCCCCGAGGACTTCGCCGACTTCATGGCCAAGCACGGCGACTTCTTCCCCGAAGGTCCCGAGAACGTCGACGAGCTCCTCGACTCGCTCGCCCAGCGCGCCGCCGCCGCCCAGCGGATGCTCAACTCGATGAGCCCCGAGCAGCGTCAGGAGCTGATGGAGCTCTCCGCGCAGGCCTTCGGCTCGCCGGACCTGATGGAGCAGCTCGCCCAGCTCGACGCCAACCTCCAGTCGCTGCGGCCCGGGGAGGACTGGGGCGGACAGGAGTCGTTCGATGGCCAGGAAGGTCTCGGTCTGGGCGACGGCACCGGGGTGCTCCAGGACCTCGCCGAGCTCGACCAGCTCTCCGAGCAGCTCTCGCAGTCGTACGCCGGCAGCCGACTCGACGACGTCGACCTGGACGCCCTCGCGCGGCAGCTGGGGGAGCAGGCCGCCGTCGATGCGCGGACGCTCCAGCGGATCGAGCAGGCGCTGCGGGACTCCGGGACCCTCAAGCGCGGCTCGGACGGCGACCTGCGGCTCACCCCGAAGGCCATGCGCCAGCTCGGGAAGTCGCTGCTGCGCGACGTCGCCGAGCGGCTCTCCGGCAGGCAGGGGCAGCGCGAGCTGCAGCGCGCCGGCGCGGCCGGCGACCTCTCCGGCGCCTCCCGGCCGTGGGCCTTCGGCGACACCGAGCCCTGGGACGTGCCTCGGTCGATCACCAACGCCGTGATCCGAGAGGTCGGCGAGGGGCGCGACCCGGCCGGCGGCGTACGCCTGACGGTGGAGGACATCGAGGTCCAGGAGACCGAGGCCCGCACCCAGGCCGCGGTCGCGCTCCTCGTCGACACGTCGTTCTCGATGGCGATGGACGGGCGGTGGGTGCCGATGAAGCGCACCGCCCTCGCGCTGCACACTCTCATCAAGAGCCGCTTCCGCGGCGACGACCTGCAGCTCATCGGCTTCGGCCGGCACGCCGAGGTGATGGAGATCGAGCAACTCACCGCGCTCGACGCGATGTGGGACAAGGGCACGAACCTCCATCACGCCCTGCTGCTCGCCAACCGGCACTTCCGCAAGCACCCCAACGCCCAGCCGGTGCTGCTGATCGTCACCGACGGCGAGCCCACGGCCCACCTCGAGCCGGACGGCGAGGTGTGGTTCTCCTACCCCCCGCACCCGCTCACGATCGCCAACGCCGTCCAGGAGCTCGACAACTCCCGCCGGCTCGGCGCGCAGACGACCTTCTTCCGGCTCGGGGAGGACCCCGGGCTCGCCCGGTTCATCGACTCCATGGCTCGCCGCGTCGAGGGCCGGGTCGTCTCGCCCGAGCTCGACGACCTGGGCGCCGCCGTCGTCGGCTCCTACCTGGGTGACCGCGGCGGCTGGGGCGGCGGCGGGTCGTCGTACTCCGATTTCTTCGGCTCCCGGGGCTGGTGGGCATAGGCGAGGTCACGCGCACGCAGCAGGTGACGCTCGATCGGCAGTCCGGTCATCGGGGCCGAGTCTGAACCCTCGGCCGCGTCCCGGACAATGGCCCGGTGGCCGACCCCTCCCTGACCGTGCTCCTGCTGCTCGGGGTCGCGGCTCTCGCGGCCGGCTTCGTCGACGCCGTCGTCGGTGGCGGCGGGCTCATCCAGCTGCCGGCGTTGCTGCTCGGGCTGCCGAACGCCGCGCCGATCAACGTCCTGGCGACCAACAAGCTGTCGAGCATCTGCGGGACCGCGACCAGCGCTTCGACGTACTACCGCCGTGTGCGGCCCGACCCGCGCACCTTCGTCCCGCTCGCGGTGCTCGCCTTCGGTGGCTCGGCGCTGGGCGCCTTCGTGGCCAGCCACATCCCCTCGTCGGCGTTCTCGCCGATCATCCTGGCGGCGCTGGTGCTGGTCGGCACCTGGGTGGTGTTCCGGCCCTCCCTGGGCGAGCGGACGCTGCTCCGCTTCAGCGGCCATCGCCACACGCTGGCCGCGATGGGCGTGGGCGTCGCGGTCGGCTTCTACGACGGTGCGCTCGGCCCCGGCACCGGCTCGTTCCTCGTCATCGGGCTGGTCGGTCTGCTCGGCTACTCGTTCCTGGAGGCCTCGGCCAAGGCCCGCATCGCCAACGTGGCGACCAACCTGGCGGCCCTCGTCGTCTTCATCCCGCAGGGCGGCGTGATCTGGAAGGTCGGTCTCGTGATGGGCGCCTGCAACCTGGTCGGCGGGTACGCCGGTGCCCGGACCGCCGTCGCGCGCGGAGCCCGCTTCGTCCGGGTGTTCTTCATCCTCGTCGTCTCCGGCTTCGTCATCCGGATCGGCGGCGAACTGCTGGGGCTGTGGGGGTGAGCCGGTGAGCGGCTACGTCACCCTCGCGCGCGACGGCGAGGCGGAGGTCGAGGTGAAGCGGTCCCGGTTCCGCTGCACCCTGCAGCGGGTGGAGGACGAGCCCTCCGCGCGGGCGCTCGTCGAGCGGCTGCGCAAGCAGCACTGGGACGCGCGCCACCACTGCTCCGCCTTCCGGATCGGCCCGGTGGGCGACGGCGTGCAGCCGGTCGAGCGGTCGAACGACGACGGCGAGCCGGCGGGCACGGCGGGCGCGCCGATGCTGGAGGTCCTGCGTGGCTACCCGTCGGAGGGCTCCGGCACGGGCCCGGTCACCGGGGTGTCCGACGTCGTCGCGGTCGTCACCCGCTGGTTCGGCGGCACCCTGCTCGGCGCCGGCGGGCTGGTGCGGGCCTACTCCGACGCCGTACGCGCGGCGTTGGACGAAGTCGGCACCCTGCGGCGCGAGCTCGTCCGGGAGTACACCCTGGTGGCGTCGTACGACGTCGTCGGGCGCCTCGAGACGGACCTGCGCGCCGCCGGCGTCGCCGTGCTCGGCACCGACTACGCCGCGGAGTACGCCGCCGGGGTGACGCTCCACCTGGGCGCGCCGCCCGCGGAGGAGCCGCGCCTGTCCGCACTGGTCGCGGAGCTCACGGCGGGCGCATCGGTGCTCCGACCGGGGACGGAGCGCTGGGCCGACGTGGGCGGCCCGGCGTAGCGTCGGACCCATGAGCATCCCGGTGGACGTCGCGGACCTCGCGCAGACGCTGACGAGCTTCGGCTCGGGCTACCTCCTGACCGTGTCGCCGGCGGGAACGGTCAAGGTGGTGACGGTCGACCCGGTCGTCGAGGACGGCATGCTCCTCGTGCGCGGCCCCGGCCGGGGGACGCTCACCAACCTCGCCGCCAACCCGCAGGTGAGCCTGGCCTTCCCGCCGCCCCAGCCCCACGGCTTCACCCTCCTGGTCGACGGCACCGGCGTCGCGGAGGGCGACGACGTCCGGGTGCAGCCGAGCGGCGCCGTGCTCCACCGCCCGGCGGCGCATGGCGATGGTCCGCCCGCGCCGGTCAGTGCCCCCGCGACCGACTGCGGCAACGACTGCCACCCCGTCGCCGGCCCTGTCGCCGGCCCCGCCTCAGGTTCCGTCTCAGGCTGAGACCCGCGCCCGCCCATCGCGCGGGGGATGCTGAGGGCGATGCGACGGGAGGGCGGATGAGCGAGCGGCACGGCGCGGCCTCCCGGCCCGCGTCGACCCAGGTCCCGGAAGCGGTCGACCCCGGGCGCTTCCGCGCGGTCGTCGGCCGGTTCGCGAGCGGAGTCGCGGTGGTCTCGACACGGTTCGACGACCGCCTGTTCGGGACGACGGTCTCGGCGGTCTCCTCCCTCTCCGCGGAGCCGCCGATGATGCTCGTCTGTCTCAACCGTGCGAGCACGACCCACGACGCGGTCATGCGGTCGGGGCGCTACGCGATCAGCGTGCTCGCCGCCGACCAGGACGACCTGGCCCGCCACTTCTCCCGGGCCGGGACGGACAAGTTCGCCGACGTCGACCACGTCGTCACCGACCACGGGCTGCCGACGCTCACGAACGCGCTCGCCACCCTCGAGTGCCTGGTCGAGGAGGTCGCCGCCGGCGGGAGCCACACCGTCTTCCTCGGCCGCGTCCTCGATGTCGGGGCGCGGGAGGGTGAGCCGCTCGCGTACTACCGCGGCGCCTTCAGCCGCCTGGTGCGGGCAGAGCGTCCTCCGACGTAGCCGTGATGGCGCGGTGTCGGCTCCCGGCTCCCGGCCGCTCGGCTGCGTGCTACCGGCTACCCGGGACCTGGAGGCCGAACTGGCGGATCCGCCGGTAGAGCGTCGCGCGCGAGATCCCCAGCGCGAGCGCGGCCCGGTCCCGGTTCCACCTCGCGTTGCGCAGCGCCTCGTAGACGACGGCGCGCTCCGCCTTCTCGAGCTCGCCCATCAAGCGCGATCGGGTCGTCACCGCGATGTCGCCGGGGAGGTGCTCCACCCTGAGCTCACCGGTCCCGGCCAGGGTCGCCGCGGTGGCGAGCACCCGCCGCAGCTGGCTCACGTTCCCGAGCCACTGGTGCGCCGCGAACAGGCTCATCACCTCGGGCGCGACGCGCATGTCGCCGGCGCCCAGGTCGGCCAGCAACGCCGCGACGAGGTCCGGCAGCTCGGCGGTCCGCTCCCGGAGCGGGGGACAGGCGACCACGGCGGGGAAGACGTCGACGCCGGCGTCGGGCAGGACGCGCGCCGTCGCCGCCACCCAGTGGGGCGCGTCGCGAAGGATGCCGAGCGCGGCCCGCAGGATCGTGGGGTCGAGCGCGTCGACGTCACGCACGAGGACCGGTCCCCGTCGTACGACCCCGGCGAGCTGCGCGACCCAGTCGCTCGGCGCCACCTGCGCGCCGCCGCCGTCCAGCACCGCGACGTCCCCGGTGGCGCGCACGAGGTGGGCGCGGCCGCTGCCGGGCTCTCCGACGACGACCGTCCCGAGCCCCCGGGACCGCGCGCGACGTACGGCACGCTCGCGCAGCACGTCCGGCGCTGCCTGGGTGGCCCTGCCCGGGGCGTCCACGGTCGAGGGCAGACGGGTAAGCGAGGCGATCACGCCCGCCCGCTCGTCCGCGAGCGGCACCGCGCGGCAGTGCACGCGGAAGCGCGCCCCGGCGAGATCCAGGGTGGCGTCGCGCTCGCCGCCGAGCGTCGTCGCGCGAAGCAGGTCGACGTCCTTCGCGTCGCGCAGCAACCGCTGGGCGGCCGCGTTGGCGATGAAGACCCGCTCGCTCAGCGCGACCACCGGCAGCGAGGGCCGGCGGGCGCGGCGCAGGTAGGCCTCGAAGAGGCGGCGGTCGTGGTGGTCCGTGGCGGCGGCGATCCGCTCGGTGATGGCGGTCCCGAGCCCTTCGGCGTACGGCAGCAGCAGCGGACTGGCGGTGCCGACCCGGTGGCAGAGCAGCAGCGTCCCGGCGATCCGCCCGAGGCCGTCGCGGAGCGGCACTCCGGCGGAGACGAGGTTGTGCTCGGACTCGCGGAAGTGCTCGTCGCCGACCACGACGAACGACTCGAGGCGCTCGAGCGAGAGGCCGGCGCCGTTGGTGCCGACCGTGCACTCCTGGTAGACCGCACCGGGCGCACAGCCCCGCCGCTCGCTCTCGCGCACGATCGGCGAGTCGCCGGCGACGGGACACACCTGCACCCCCTCGCGGTCGAGGAGCATCGCCCACACCTCGGTGTCGCGCGCCTGCTCGGTGAACCGGTCCAGGACCGGCCGGGCCGCGGTGACGAGATGTGCGGCCCGACCGCGCTCGAGCTCGAGCACCGGAAGCGTGCCCCCGACCGGGTCGACCGCGCTCGACCGTGACCGGTGCCAGGAGTGCACGATCTCCGGGCGTACGACGCCGAGCTCGGCCTCCTGGGAGGGGCGGTCGAGGAAGAGGGCGCGGGCGTGCGCCACGAGCCGCCGGTAGGCCGGCTCGAACCGGGCGGCCACACTCGGCGGCGCGGGGATCGGCACGCTCCGCACGCTAGCCGCGGCAGGTGGCGGTGACACGGCGCTTCCCACGGCGCGGAAACGTCGCCTCGCCGCCGACCACGCTCACTCCGCGGGCGGGATGACGGGCAGCAGGATGTGCGAGGCGTGAGCGGGGTCGTGGAACACCTGCTGGTGCGCCGGCCTGTTGTCCGCCGCGATCGCGCGCCCGACGTCCACGAGTGCGCCGGAGTTCACGCTCCAGTTCGGGTAGCTCGAGCTGGCGATGTCGACCCGGATCCGGTGGCCGGCGCGGAAGAGCTGGCTCGTGCCCCACAGGTCGATCTCGTAGCGCGTCACCTCGCCGGGCGTGATCGGACGGGCCCGGTCCTGGCCGTCGCGATACTTCGCCCGGACGATCCCATCGACCACGGACATCGCGCGCCCGTCGGGCCACACGTCGACGAGCCGGGCGACGAAGTCGGTGTCGTCGGCCGAGGTCGCGGCGTGCAGCACCACGCGCACCGGCCCGGTCACCTCGACGTCGTCGGCGAGCGGTTCGCTCACGAAGCGCAGCAGGTCGGCCCGGTCGTCCAGCGGTCGCTGGTCGCGCGGACCCGGCGTCCACTCGTCGCCGCCCTCGAGTCCACCGGCGAAGATCCCGGACTGACCGCCCCGCATCGGCACCGGGTCGCTCGGGTCGTGCACGTAGGTGCTCGGCTCGGAGCGCGCTGGCTCGACGGGGGAGAGAGCACCGCCGGCGTGCAGGTACCACGGCGTGTACGCCGTCCGGGCCAGCGGCCACTCCTGCTCGTCGCGCCACTCGTCGGCGCCCATGACGAAGATGCGGACCGGGGCGTCGGGAATCCTCTCGCCCGCCACGGCCGCGGTGAGGAAGCGTGTCACCGCGGCGGTGAGCCCGAAGCCCTCCTCCGAGGCCGAGGGGCCGAAGTCGCGCTCGCCGACCACGCCGTCCCGGTCCCGGTGCGACCACGGTCCGACGATGAGCCGCTGGCCGCGGCGGGCCCGCTCCGTGGCGGCCGAGCCGCTGAGCGTCGTGAAGTTGTCGAGGGTGCCGCCGAGGAAGAGGTCGAACCAGCCGCCGACGTGCAGTCCGGGCACGGCGATCGCGGACCGGCGGTCGCGGTAGCCGACCCGCGACCAGTAGTCGCCCCAGGTCTCCTCCGCGAGCCACCGCCGCCAGGTCGGCAGCACCTCGCTGACCACGGGCGCGTCGGCGAGGGGTCCCTCGGCGACGCTCGCCCACGGATCGGCCGCGTGGGCGGCGAAGCGCGCCAGCTGCTCTCCGACGTCCTCGCCGCGCGCCGCCCGTCGCTGGAGCGCCATCGCGGAGGTCATCGTGTACCAGCCGGTGAGCTGGCCCAGCTGCATCGCACCGCCGCGGTAGGCGACGCCGGTGTGGTAGTCGGCCGGCGTCACGATGGGGACGATGGCCGCCAGCTCCGCGGGTGCATCGACCGCCGCGGCCAGCTGCGTCATGCCGAGATAGGACATCCCGTACGTCGCCACGGTGCCGTTGCCGTAGGGGAGCGCCGCGCACCAGCCGATCGCGTCGAGGGTGTCCTGCTCCTCGTGCTCGAACGGGGCGAAGTCGCCGTCGGAGGTGGCGCAGCCGCGGCAGTCCTGGACCACCACGGCGAAGCCGGCGTCCAGGAAGGCGTCGTACGGCAGGGTGCGGACCAGGTCCTCGCCGTACGGGTTGCGGACGAGGACGACCGGCTGGTCGGTGCGGTCCTCGATCCGGTGGACGACGGCACGCAGGGTCACCCCGTCGCGTGTCGTCATGGGGACGTCGCGCTCGAGGACGCGCGTGGGGGAGGCGGGCATCCGGTGTCTCCCTCAGACCATCGCGGCGCCGAGGCGGGCGTCGTACCGCTCCCGGGCCACGGGCATGACCTCTTCGGCGAAGAGCCGCAGGCTCGCCTCCGCCTGGTCGTAGGGCATCCCGCCGAACAGCGGCGCCACGATGAGCTCGAAGCTGCCCATCACCTCATGGATCCAGTCGAGCTTGGCGAGGATCTGCTCCGGCGTACCGGCGATCGCGGCGTCGGCGTAGTCGCGCCCGGCCTGCTCGACGCCGCGGGCGCGGAGGACCTCGGCGCGCTCGGCGTACCGCTCGTAGCCCTTCTGCGTGGCGAAGTGCGTCCCGGCGAACTCGTAGTGGTCGACGTTCTGCTGCCAGAAGGCGCCGACGTACTGGTAGAAGCGCTCCTGGGCGACCTCGGCGTCGGGGTGGCAGTACATGTTCACGTTGAGGCTGATCGGCGCGGGCTCGCGGTTCCAGGTCTCGCGGTAGCGGTCGTTGTAGACGTTGAACGTCTCCATGAGCTTGTCGACCGGGCGGACGATGAACGACATGACGCGTACGTCGTTGTCGACCGCCGCGATGATCGAGTCGAGCGAGCCGGCGACCGTGTAGACCCGGTCCTTGAACGACGCGATGGGCCCGGGCTTGAGCTGCACACGCGGTTGCGGGTAGTACGGGCCGGAGCCCTCGATGAAGCCGGTCTCGAGGGCGTTGAGGATCATCGGCGCCGCCTCGTCGAAGCGCTCCCGCGACTCGGTGACGGGGATGCGCAGGCCGGTGAACTCGCTGCGTGCGACGCCGCGACCCATGCCGAAGATGACGCGTCCGTCGGAGAGGTTGTCGAGGAGCAGAAGCTTCTCGGCGACCCGGAGAGGGTCGTTCCACGGCAGGATGACCGCGCCGGTCGCGAGCTTGATCCGCTCGGTGCGCGCCGCGATGTGGGAGAGCCACAGCAGGTTGTCCGGACAGAACGAGTAGTCGGTGAAGTGGTGCTCCACCGCCCACAGGCTGTCGAAGCCGAGCTCCTCGGCCTGCAGCGCGAGGCTCGTCTCCTGCTGGATCGTCTGGTGCTCCGTGATCGAGGTGTCGGCGCGGCCGAACCCGAAGTTCACTCCGATGTGCATCGCAGATGCTCCTCTGCTGACGGTGCCGACGACCGGCACGGCGTGCGATGCGACGAACGTAGGCGCGCGTCGGCGCCTCCTCGGGTCTCATTGTGAGACCCGGGGACCCCGTGGACGGCTGTGATCCTGCGGGCATGGGAATCACGGACTTCGAGGGTCGAGTGGTCGTCGTCACCGGCGGTGCCTCGGGCATCGGTCGCGGCATGGTCGAGCGGTTCGGTGCGCGCGGCGCGCAGGTGGTGATCGCCGATCTCGACGGGCCGGCGCTGGAGCGCGCTGCCGCAGAGACGGGATCCACCCCGGTGGCGACCGACGTGGCGGACGCCGCGAGCGTCGCCGCGCTCGCCGACCGCGTCCTCGCCGACCATGGCCGGGTGGACATCGTCTGCAACAACGCCGGCGTCGGACCGCGTGCCGACGTCAGCCGACTGACCCTCGGCGACTGGGAGTGGGTCCTGCGGGTCAACCTCTTCGGGGTGATCCACGGGGTCCACGCGTTCCTGCCTCACCTGCGGGCGAACCCGCGCGGCGGCTGGATCGTCAACACCGCCTCGATGTCCCGCTTCGTCTTCCCGCCCGGCTACGCGCCGTACGTCACGAGCAAGGCGGGCGTGGAGGCGCTCAGCCTCGTGCTCGCCAAGGAGCTCGCCGCCGACGGCGCCGACATCGGCGTCACCGTGCTCCACCCCGGCGCCGTGCACACCGACATCAAGCACAGCCTGCGCAGCCGCCCGGCGGCGCTCGGGCAGGACAGCGGTCTCGTCGACTTCGACCTCGCCCAGCAGCTACCCGCATCGACGCGCTGGTCGACCCCGGCGGAGACCGGCGAGCTCGTGGTCCGGGCCGTCGAGCGCGGCGAGCTCTACGCGCTCACCCACCCCGAGCAGCTGCCCCAGGTCCGGGCGACCCACGCTGCCGTCGAGGAGGCGTTCGAGCAGGCCGCGACCGTCCGCTGATCCGGATGAGGATCGTCCTGTTCAGCGCCTAGGTTGGCGAGCATGACTCAGACAGCAGACCGTATCGACCCGCCGCTGCATGCGGACGAGGCGACGACCGTGAGGGCCTTCCTCGCCTACCAGCGCGACACGTTCCGGTGGAAGACCGCAGGGCTCACCCGGGAGCAGCTCGCCACTCGGCTGCCGTCGTCGGAGATGACGCTCGGCGGGATGATGAAGCACCTCGCGCTGGTGGAGTCGAGCTGGTTCTCCGAGGACCTGCTCGGGCAGCCGCTGATCGCGCCGTTCGACGGCGTCGACTGGAGCGCCGACCGGGACTGGGAATGGCACAGTGCCGCGGACGACAGTCCGGAGGAGCTGCGCGCTCTGTTCGACGCCAGTGCCGCGGCCTCGGACCGGATCATCGACGAGGCGATCGTGTCCGGCGACGGACTAGACACGCTCTCGGTGGTCGAGGCGCGCCGACCCGGGCTCGGGCGCTTCAGCCTGCGCTGGATCCTCCTCCACATGATCGAGGAGTACGCCCGCCACAACGGCCACGCCGACCTGATCCGGGAGTCGATCGACGGGCTGACCGGCGAGTGACCTGAGGGCTCCCGTCGTACGCGCTCGACGGCGGGCGAGGGCGCGTTTGGGAGACTGGCCGAGTGAACGACCTACTCCAGACGCCCGCGAACCTCCCCGACGGCTGGACCGCGAGGGGGCCAGAGCTCGACGACCTGCCCCGGCTCGTCGCGCTCAGATCCGCCGACAAGAACCCCTTCACCGGGTCGTCCGGAGTCGCCGAGGAGACGGTCGAGTCGGAGATCGCCGGGCTCAAGTCCTGGACCCGCCGGCAGCAGGTCGCGGTCGACCCGGACGGCGTCGTACGCGCCTGGGCGACGGTCCACGACCGCGCCGCCGGCCGGACGATGGTGCACCTCTACGTCGACCGCGGTGACTACCCCGGGGTCGACCGCGCCGCCGACGTGGCGGCCTCGCTCTACGCCTGGATGGAGGAGCGGGCGCGGGCGATCGCCCGAATGCGCGGGCTCACCGGCACCCAGCTCGACGCCAGCCCGTACGCCGAGGACACCGTCCAGCGCGGCTGGCTCGAGGCGGCCGGCTACACGAAGGTGCGGACCTGGCTGCAGATGACCCGGCCCGTCGACCCGGATGAGGCGGAGACGCTGCCGGCGCCGCGCCCCGGGGTCACGGTCCGACGGGTCGGCACCCACGACAACGGGCTGCCCGTCGCCGCCGACCTGCGCACCGTGCACCAGATGCTGGAGGAGTCCTTCGCGGACCACTTCAACTCCTACCGGGAGAGCTTCCCGGAGTTCGTCCAGCGGCTGCGCGAGGACCCCGGCCACCGCTGGGACCACTGGTGGCTCGCGTTCGTCGACGACCCCGAGCGTCCCGATGGTCCGCCGCTGCCCGCGGGTGCGCTGGTCGCCTCACTGCTGCAGCCCGGGCCGAACGGCAAGGAGGGCAGCTATGTCGAGTACATCGGCGTCAACCGGCGCGCCCGCGGCCGGGGTGTGGCCAAGGCCCTGCTCTTCGCCGTCATCGGCGACGTCGCCGAGCGGGGCGGCGACCGGGTCGGTCTCGAGGTCGACGCCGACAGCCCCACCGGCGCCGACGGGCTCTACACCTCGCTCGGTTGGACCACCGACTACGTCACCGAGTCCTGGCACAAGGACATCTGAGTCGACTTCCGGGTCGACTTCCGGGTCGACATCCGGGCGGCGCGCGGCGGAGCGTCCGGCGCTCCGCCCGCGTCAGGCGTCAGCGGGGAACGGGATGCCGGTGTTCGCGTGGCAGCGGTAGCCGTTCGGGACGCGGTCGAGGTACTGCTGGTGGTAGGGCTCGGCGACGTAGAACGTCGGGACCGGCCGGATCTCGGTGGTGATCTCGCCGTAGCCGCGACGGGCGACCTCCTCGCCGTACACCTTGGTCAGTTCGCGCGCGGTCTGCTCCTGCGCGGGGGAGGTGTAGTAGAGCGCGGAGCGGTACTGCGTGCCGACGTCATTGCCCTGACGCATGCCCTGGGTCGGGTCGTGCACCTCGAAGAACCGCTTCACGAGGTCGGCGTAGCCGACCGTGCTCGGGTCGAAGACCACGCGGACGGCCTCGGTGTGGTTGGTGAGACCGCTGCAGACCTCTTCGTACGTCGGGTTCGGCGTCGTGCCGCCCTGGTAGCCGACCGAGGTGGAGTAGACCCCCGGAACCTGCCAGAACATCTCCTCCGCGCCCCAGAAGCAGCCGAGGCCGAAGTAGGCGACCTCGTAGCCCTCCGGGGTCTCGCCGTCGCCGGGCTCGGCGAGCAGCGGCGTGCCGAGGACGCGGTGCTTCTCGGGCAGGTCGAAGAGCGCCTCGTCGCGACCCGGCAGGGTGCGGTCGTCGGGCTGGAGCTGGGTGGGTCGGCCGAACATGGTTCCTCCTCGAAGCGGTGACACCAGTCTCCAACAACGGCCCAAGCCGACGCGTTCCCGGTTCTCCGCAGGTCGGCGGAACCCGGTTGTGGTATCACGGTGATACCGTCAACGTTGTGGCTATGACCCTCCGCACCGATGACGAACTCGATGAGGCCCTCGCAACCCTCGCGGAGTCCGAAGGCATCTCCAAGCAGGAGGTCGTGCGCCGCGCCGTCCTCGAGAAGCTGGCCCGCAGTGAGCGCCGAGGCCGTGTTGACGCCATCGCCCAGCAGGTGATGGCCGACTACGCCGACGCGCTCGACCGCTTGGGCAAGTCGTGACCGAGGTCGACTACCTGACCCTTGAGGATCTGCTGCTCTTCACCAAACTGCTCGGTGCCGGCCCGGTCCGGGATGTCGGGCTGCTGGAATCGGCCGTCGCACGCCCGCGGACCTCGCTCTTCGGAGAGGACGCTTATGTCAGCGTGGAGGCCAAGGCGGCGGCGCTGCTTCACTCGATCTGCAAGAACCACGCGCTCGTCGACGGCAACAGGCGGCTTGCGCTGCTCGCGACCATCACCTTCCTTCGGATGAACGGCCGGCGGGCCGAGTTCAGCCAGGACGAGGCGTTCGAACTCGTGATCAGTGTGGCCGAGGGGCGAGCAGATATCGCCGGCATCGCTGACGTGCTGGCTCAGGGCGATGCGCCGTAGGCTCGCGATGTGACCGAGCAACAGCATCGACACAAGAGCGGCTTCGAGACCCGCGCCATCCACGCCGGCTACGAGCCCGACCCGACCACCGGGGCGGTGATCCCGCCCATCTTCGCGACCAGCACCTACAAGCAGGACGGCGTCGGCGGCTTGCGGGGCGGCTATGAATACAGCCGCTCCGGCAACCCGACCCGGACCGCGCTCGAGGGCGCGCTCGCCGCCGTCGAGGAGGGCGAGCGGGCGTTCGCGTTCGCCTCGGGCCTCGCCGCCGAGGACACCCTGGTCCGCAGCCTGCTCAAGCCCGGCGACCACGTCGTGATCCCGAACGACGCCTACGGCGGCACGTTCCGGCTCATCGACAAGGTCGAGCAGCCGTGGGGGATCGAGCACAGCCCGGCGCCGGTCGACGACGTCGAGCGGATCGCGGCCGCGATCCGGCCGGGGCAGACCAAGCTGGTCTGGCTGGAGACGCCCACCAACCCGCTCCTCAACGTCGGCGACATCACCGCCCTCGCGGCCCTCGCCCACGACGCCGGGGCGCTGCTCGTCGTCGACAACACCTTCGCGAGCCCCTACCTCCAGCAGCCGCTCACGCTCGGCGCCGACATCGTCGTCCACTCGACCACGAAGTACGTCGGCGGCCACTCCGACGTCGTCGGCGGCGCGCTCATCGTGCGCGACCTGGAGATCGCCGAGCGGATCGGGTTCCACCAGAACGCCATCGGCGGCATCGCCGGGCCGTTCGACGCCTGGCTGACCCTGCGCGGGCTCAAGACGCTCGCCGTCCGGATGGACCGGCACTGCGACAACGCCGAGCGGGTCGTCGACTTCCTGACCAGCCACCCGGCGGTCGGGGACGTGATCTACCCCGGTCTGGAGACCCACCCCGGCCACGAGGTCGCCCGCCGTCAGATGCGGCGCTTCGGCGGGATGGTCTCCTTCCGACTCCGTGACGGTGAGCAGAAGGCGCTCTCCGTGTGCGAGCGGACCGAGGTCTTCACGCTCGGCGAGTCCCTCGGCGGCGTCGAGAGCCTCATCGAGCATCCCGGCCGGATGACCCACGCCTCGGTCGCCGGCACGGACCTCGAGGTCCCCGCCGACCTGGTCCGGCTCTCCGTCGGGATCGAGAGCGCCGACGACCTGATCGCCGACCTCGAGCGTGCCCTCGGCTGACGGCCCGACCGCGGTCTGCGTCGACATCGGGTCGACGTGGACGAAGGCGCTCCACGTCGACCTGACCACGGGTGATCTGCTCGGCAGCGCGAGCAGTCCCACCACACCGGCCGAGGTCCTCCAGGCGTACGACGCCTGCCGCGCCCACCTCGTCGACCAGGATCCGCGCGCGGCGACGGCCCGCACCCTCGCCTGCAGCTCCGCAGGCGGCGGTCTACGGATCGCCGTGGTCGGCAACGAGGAGCTCGTGACGGCCGAAGCCGGCCGCCGGGTGGCACTCTCGAGCGGCGGCCGGGTGGTCGCGGTCGTCGCCATGGCGCCGGATGAGGCGTCCGGTGATGCGGGATGTGACACCCACGGTGCGCTGGAGCGCACGCTGGGTGTCACATCGCCCGACGTCGTCCTCCTGACCGGCGGGACCGACGGCGGCAACAGCGAGGTGATCGTCGCGGCGGCACGTGCCCTCACGGACGCGGCCGTGGCCGGCACCTGGTCGGGGCCGGTGGTCGTGGCCGGCAACGTCGACGCCCAGCCCGAGGTCGCGGAGATCCTCGCGGCGGCGCCCGCACCGCTGCCCTACGTCCTCGCCCCCAACGTCCTGCCGCGCATCGGGACGCTGGAGCCGGCCGGCGCGCGGGCGGCGGTCCGTCGGGTCTTCCTCGAGCACGTCATCGGCGGCAAGCACCTCAGCGCCCGGCCCGACTTCCTCACCATGGTCCGCGGCGCCACGCCCGACATCGTGCTCACCGGCGTCGAGCTGCTTGGCGACGTCCTCGCGAGCGAGGGCGGCGAGCCGGGCACCGCGGTGACGGGCGACGTCGTCGTCGTGGACGTCGGCGGGGCGACGACGGACGTGCACAGCGTCGTCCGGCCGGATCCGGAGCGTGCTGACCTCGGACACGAGGTGGTCGCCGTGACCGGGGTGACCCGCACCGTCGAGGGCGACCTGGGGCTGCGCTGGTCGGCCCCCGCGACGGTCGAGGCTGCGGGGCTCGACGGCGATCCGGGTCTCGTCGACGCGGCTCGCCGGCGCCACGACGATCCCGGCTGGCTGCCCGACACCGACGCCGCGCGTGACGTCGATGAGACGATCGCCCGGGCGGCCGTCGGGCTCGCGCTGCAGCGCCACGCCGGGCGGCCCGGCCGGGGCGGCGTCGACCTGCGCGGGGTCGGCCTGGTCATCGGCTCGGGCGGCCTGCTCCGCCACGGCCGCCCGGGCGTCGCCGATCGGGTCCTCCGATGGCCCCGCGGCACCGGCCGCCAGCTCCCGGAGGCACCGCAGGTGAGCGTCGACGGGCGCTACCTCCTGGTGGCCATCGGACTCCTGGCCGAGGAGCATCCCGACGTGGCGCGGAGGCTCGCCCGCCGGTTGGTCCCCGGCCGGTAGCCTCGACCTGTGAGCGACGACGGGACGCCGGCCGAGCCCCGGGAGCACGACCCCGACCAGCCGGTCCGCCGGCCCGGGCGGCGCCGCGAGGCCGGGACCGCGCCGGACAACCTGGCACTGCGCCTGGTCCAGCAGTTCAACCAGCTCCGCGAGGAGCGCCAGGAGCAGCTTGCCTCGCCGGTGCCGGTCGCCGCGACGGAGGCGACCCGCGCGACCGTCCCGTACGGCGTCGACCTGGCCGCCTCCTGGGCGTGGCGGTTCCTGGTGATCGTCGCGGCGGGCTACCTCCTGGTGCGGGCGCTCGGGTTCCTCGAGCTCGTCGTCGTCCCGGTCGTCATCGCGCTGCTCGTCTCCGCGCTCGTGATCCCGGTCGTGGGGGCGCTCGAGCGGATCGGGATCCGGCGCAGCCTCTCCGCGCTGCTCGTGGTCCTCGGGGTGATCGCGGTCGTCGGCGCGATGCTGTCGTTCGCCGGACAGCAGGTCGCGTCCGGTGCCAGCGACCTCGCCAACCAGGCGTCCCAGGGGCTCGGCGAGATCCGCGACTGGCTCAAGACCGGCCCCCTGCACGCGAGCGACAACCAGATCGACGACTGGATCAACCGGGCACAGAAGGCGCTGGCCGACTGGGGGAGCGCTCAGGGGAGCAACCCGGTCTCGAAGGTGACCGAGGTCGGTGGCGTCGCCGCCGACGTGCTCGCCGGCATGTTCATCGTGCTCTTCTCGACCTACTTCTTCCTCGCCGAGGGTGACGACATCTGGCGCTGGGTCGTCAAGCTCTCCCCGCGGGCCGCCCGCGCCCGCATCGACAGCTCCGGCCGCGTCGCCTGGGTGTCGCTCACGCAGTTCACTCGGGCCACGGTCATCGTCGCGGCGGTCGACGCGGTCGGGATCATGATCGTGGCGGCGATCCTGCAGGTGCCCTTCGTGGCCGCGATCGGCGTGCTCGTCTTCCTCGGCGCGTTCGTGCCGCTCATCGGCGCCTTCGTCGCCGGCACGGTCGCCGTGCTCGTGGCGCTCGTCGACCAGGGCTTCGTGACCGCGCTCATCATGCTCGGTGGCGTCGTGCTCGTGCAGCAGTTGGAGGCCCACGGCCTCCAGCCGTTCCTGATGGGTCGCTGGGTGCGGGTCCACCCGCTCGCGGTGATCCTCGCGATCGCCACGGGTGTGCTCGTCGCCGGGGTGGCGGGCGCGCTGGTCGCCGTACCCTTCGCGGCCGCGCTCAACGCCGTCGTCCAGCACCTCGCCGCCGAGCGCGCGCTCCCGGAGACGGCGGCCGACGACGCCACCGAGGAGGGCATGGACGCCGAGGTCGGCGATGAGCCGGACCTGGACGACCAGGACCCGCCCACCGCCCTCTCGAAGGAGGACCCGACGGATGACTGAGCCGACGATGGGCCCGACGACCGGTCCGCTGTCGCACCGTGACCTGGAGGACGCGCGCGAGCTGCTGCGCGGACACATCGTCGAGACGCCGATCCAGACGTCGCGGTGGTTGACCGAGGCCGCCGGGAGCCCGGTGGTCCTCAAGTGCGAGAACCTCCAGCGGACCGGCTCGTTCAAGTCCCGCGGCGCCTACGTCCGGATCGCTCGGCTCCCCGAGGAGGAGCGCGCGAAGGGCGTCGTGGCCGCCTCCGCCGGCAATCACGCGCAGGGCGTCGCGCTGGCCGCGAAGATGCTCGGCATCCCCGCCACGGTCTTCATGCCGGAGGGCGCGCCGATCCCGAAGGAGAACGCGACCCGCGGCTATGGCGCGGAGGTCGTCTTCGAGGGGCAGTACGTCGACCAGTGCCTCGACGCGGCGCAGGGGTACGCCGACCGGACCGGTGCCGTCCTGATCCACCCCTACGACCACGTCGACATCGTGGCCGGCCAGGGCACGCTCGGTCTCGAACTCCTCGAGCAGGTGCCGGACGTGCGGACCGTCGTCGTCCCGCTGGGCGGCGGTGGCCTGCTCGCCGGCGTCGCGCTCGCGGTGAAGCAGCGCCGCCCCGACGTCCGCGTCGTCGGCGTCCAGGCGGAGGGCGCGGCGGCGTACCCGGCCTCGCTCGAGGCGGGCGCGCCGGTCGCGCTCACCCAGATGAAGACCATGGCCGACGGCATCGCCGTCGGGCTGCCCGGCACGATCACCTTCCCCATCATCCGCGACCATGTCGACGAGATCCGCACCGTCTCCGAGGACGCCATCTCCCGGGCATTGCTGGCCCTCGTGGAGCGGACCAAGCTCGTCGTCGAGCCGGCAGGGGCGGTCGGCGTCGCAGCGCTGCTCGACGAGCCGTCGGGCTTCGAGGGACCGGTCGCGATCGTGCTCTCGGGCGGCAACATCGACCCGCTCCTGCTCGGCAAGGTGATCCGCCACGGCCTGGCAGCGGCCGGTCGCTACCTGCCGCTCGCGGTGACGATCCCGGACGCGCCGGGGTCGCTCGCCCGGATGCTGGGGGAGATCGGGGCGATGGGCGCGAACGTCCTCGAGGTCGTCCACGCCCGCCACAGCCCGAAGCTCCATCTCGACGAGGTCGAGGTGACCCTCCAGCTCGAGACCCGCGGAGCGGCCCACGCGGCGCGGGTCAGGCAGCGGCTCTACGAGCTCGGGTACGCCGTCGTCTGAGGCCGCCCGCTCGGATCGCTGGGGAAGCGGACGCGACCTTGCTAGACTGAAGATTCTGACGTCTCCGCGAGGCTGTCGAGAGGACGAGGCTCGCGCGAGGCGTTTACGTGCTGAAAGAGCCGGTTTCGCTCCCAGGAGCCGGTTCACCGGCGGGGGCCTCCTCCGCCGGCGCCCCGCACCATCGACCCACCAGGAGTATTTCCGCTATGACGCAGTCGACCGAGTCCAGTGCTGGCACCATCTGGCTCAGCAAGGGTGCCTTCGACAAGCTCACGGCCGAGCTCGAGCACCTCAAGGGCCCCCGCCGTCAGGAGGTCGTCTCTGCGATCAGCGCGGCCCGGGACGAGGGCGACCTCAAGGAGAACGGCGGCTACCACGCCGCCCGCGAGGAGCAGGGCAAGCTCGAGGGCGAGATCGTCAAGCTGGAGCAGGTGCTCCTCAAGGCCGACACCACCGTCCCCTCCGACGACGACGCCGTCGCTCCGGGGAAGGTCGTCACCTACAAGTTCGACGGCGATGACGACGACGAGGCCGAGACGTTCCTGCTCGCCTCGATCGAGATGAAGCCGTACGCCGGCGACCTCGACGTCTACTCGCCGCAGGCCCCGATCGGCGCGGCGCTCACCGGCGCCAAGGTCGGCGACGCGGTCGAGTTCGAGGGGCCGACCGGTCGCGCCATCAAGGTCCACGTCCTCAAGGCGGTCCCGTTCCAGGACTGACCGGCGCCGCACCACAGCACGTCGTACGACGGCCCCGACCGCCACGGTCGGGGCCGTCGGCGTCGGTGATGGGCCGCGCCGTGGGTGCTAACGCGCGTCCTTCTGCCCGGGGGCGGTGCAGCCGTCCCAGGTGACCCGGGCCGCTCGACGCTCGGTCTTGAACGTGATCGTCTGGCGACCGGACTTCGCGGCGAACTCGTGCCGGCCGAGCACGGCGCCGTTCTCGTCGGAGGCCTCGACCGTGCACGTCGGCGTGACGCCGGTGTCGTGGATGCGGACGACCGCGGTGACCCTGACCTCGTTCTGGCTGGTCGCCTCCCAGGTCTCCATGCCGGAGGTCACCTTGGGATGGAGGTTGACCCACAGCGCCCAGCCGAACCAGGCGACCACCACCACGACCACGACCAGGATGCCGACCAGGAGGACCCGGCTCCCACGTCTCGGGCCGGTGCCGTAGCGCTGCGCCAGCCGCTCCGCGGCTCCGGGGTCCTGCGAACTCACGCCCAGATCCTCGCACCTAGGATGAAGCCCATGTCGAACCACCCCCGCCAGGGCATGCGACTGATGCATGTGCACGCCCACCCCGACGACGAGTCCAGCAAGGGGGCGGCGACCACCGCGAAGTACGTCGCCGAGGGCGTCGACGTCCACGTCGCGACGTGCACGGGCGGGGAGCGCGGCTCCATCCTCAACCCCAAGATGGACCGGCCCGGGATCCTGGAGAACATCCACGAGATCCGGCGCCAGGAGATGGAGCGGGCGCGCGACATCCTCGGCATCACCCAGGACTGGCTCGGCTTCGTCGACTCCGGCTGGCCGGAGGGCGACCCCAAGCCCCCGCTGCCGGAGGGCTGCTTCGCGCTGGTGCCGCTGGAGGAGGCGATCGTCCCGCTGGTGCGGCTGATCCGGAGCTTCCGGCCGCACGTGATGACGACGTACGACGAACGCGGCGGCTACCCGCACCCCGACCACATCATGTGCCACCGGGTGAGCATGGCCGCCTTCGAGGCCGCCGCCGACCCCGAGCGGTTCCCGGAGCTCGGCGAGCCGTGGCAGATCCTCAAGGTCTACTACCACCACTCCTTCAACCGGCCCAAGACCCAGGCGCTGCACGACGCGATGCTGGCGCACGGCCTGGAGTCGCCGTACGCCGAGCGCCTCGCCGGCTGGAAGCCCGAGCCGGACTGGGACGCCCGCATCACCACCCGGGTGCCGTGCTCGGAGTACTTCGGCGTGCGCGACCAGGCGCTGCTCGCGCACGCGACCCAGATCGACCCGGACGGGTCCTGGTTCGCGATCCCGCGCGAGCTGCAGGAGAAGGTGTGGCCGACCGAGGACTACGAGCTCGTGACGAGCGCCGTCGAGTCCACACTTCCCGAGGACGACCTGTTCGCCGGCATCGATGAGGCCGGCTCACCGGGCGAGTGAGAGACTGACGCCATGCAGGTCCCCGCAGTCATCCTCCCGTTGCTCCTTCGGCTCGACGGCATCAACCAGCAGCCCCCGAAGGACGACGACGTGGTCGCCGGGTGGATGGCGTTCCTGATCTTCATCCTGCTGATCGTCGCGGTCGCGCTGCTCGGCTGGAGCCTCACCCGGCAGTTCAAGAAGGTCCGCGCCGCACAGGAGGCGGGCGTCTTCGGCGAAGACGAGCGCCCGTCCCGGATCGAGGCCGACCGCCCGGACGACGAGGGCGCCGAGCTGGAGAAGTCCTCCGACGATCCCTCCGAGGAGCAGTCGACCTCCTGAGGCGCTAGCCCTGGCGCACCACCCGGACGAGGCAGTCCCAGGCCGTCCGGGCGGGCGCGTCCTCCTCATGCTGGTGGCCCGGGCCGTCCGGGACACGGCGCGCGACGCGGCCGGCGTGCACGACGCCGTACGACGCCCCGAGCGCGTCCAGGTCGGCGAGCACGTCCTCAGCGGTCATGAGCACGGCGGGGTCGGTCGGGCCGCCCGTGCCCTCGGTGAGGTTCGTCGAGTCGTGGGCGATCCATAGCAACGCCCCGCCGAGCGCGAGGCTGTGCCAGGCGTGCGCGATCGCGGCGGCCCGCTGCGTCGGCTCGAGCTGGAGGTAGGCGACCAGCACGAGGCCGACCGGGACCGGCGAGGTCCACGTCGTCGCGTCGGCGCAGACCCACGTGATCGGCAGGTCGCCCGCGAGCGCGGCGCCCTTGTCGAGGCCGGCCTGGGCGAAGTCGACGGCGGTCACCCGCCAGCCGCGCTTCGCGAGCCAGATGGCGTTGCGTCCCTCACCTGCCGCGAGGTCGACCGCGGTCCCCGGTGTCACGTGGTGGAGCTCGCGCTCGACGAACACGTTGGGCTCGAGGGACCAGACCGGCTCGCTGCCGGCATATCGCGCGTTCCAGGCCTCGGCGTCCATGCGCACAGTGTGCCGTGGACCCGACCCGGCACCGCCTGGCCCCCGGGAGTGTCGGTGCCGTCGGGCACGATGGCCTGCTGTGTGGAGAGTCGTGCGCCGTTGTCCTCGGACCGTCTGGGTCGCCCTGCTGCTGGTCGCCCTGGTGATCGGCGGCTGCGACCTCGCCGGGCCGCAGGACGAGCCCGCGGCCGGACCGTCGACCGCCGCCCCCTCGACCCGGCCGTCGGGCCGTGCCTCGAGCAGCCCGTCGCCGTCGCCGACGCAGTCCCCGTCGGCGTCGCGGACGCCGCCGGCGGCCCGCCCGCCCGCGCTGCGCGCCCTGCAGCGACTGCCGGTGAAGGGTCGGGCGCCGATGACCGGCTACGACCGCGACCTCTTCGGTCAGGCCTGGTCCGACGACAACGACCAGCTCTGGGGACACAACGGCTGCGACACCCGCAACGACGTGCTGCGCCGCGACCTCGACAAGACGGTCATCGACCCCGTCACCCACGGGTGTGTCGTGCTCACGGGCGTGCTCCACGACCCCTACACCGGTCGGACGATCGCGTTCCAGCGCGGGGTCGGCACCAGCATCGCGGTCCAGATCGACCACGTCGTCGCGCTGGCCGACGCTTGGGAGACCGGTGCCCAGCGCTGGTCCGCGGAGCGCCGTCAGGACTTCGCCAACGACCCGCTCGAGCTGATCGCGGTCGACGGCCCCACCAACGAGTCGAAGGGCGCGGGCGACGCCGCGACCTGGCTGCCGCCCCACAAGGCGTTCCGCTGTGCCTACGCCGCGCGTCAGATC